>DATLFW010000123.1:0-3902 GCA_035540775.1 Acidimicrobiia bacterium | reverse complement strand
CGGCGAGCGCGTCCGCCTGCCCGTCGAGCCGGGAACGCGCTCCCGGCTGCATCTGCGTGTCTGGAACAAGACCGACGCCCCGCTCGCCCTCACCCTTCAGCCCGCCGCCGCCCGGGTCGACGGTGACGGCAGCCCCGAACTCGGCGGCGACCCCGCCCCCGTCGCGTGGGTGGCGCTCGACGCGACCGAGATCACCCTCGGCCCGCGGCGCCAGCGGATCGTGACCATGACGGTGGAGCCGTCGGGAACGGTCGACGGGTCGCATGCGGTCGCCATCCTGGCGACGCCCGCCGACCAGGCGGCGAACCCGGCGGTGCTCGAACGGCTCGGCGTGGTCGTCGAACTCCACGCCGGACCCATTGGCGCCGGAGGCGCGGCTGATGGCTCTGGTTCCGTCGCCGGTGTCCCGCTGCTCGTGGCCCTCCTCGGGCTGGGGTGTGTCGCCGCCGTCGGGATCGGTGCGTGGCGGCTGCGTCGCCACGCCGACGCCCTCCCCCTCGGCCCCGCTCGGCTCTGACGCCACCGGGCGGCGCGCCTACGATCGTGGGCGCTGCGACCAAGGGGGACGGCATGCCGGGACCGACCGTCGAGACGGCGTACGGAACGCTCGAGGGCATCGAGAAGCGGGGGGTGCGTTCGTTCCGGGGCATCCCCTACGCCGCTCCCCCCGTCGGCCGCCTCCGCTTCGCCCCGCCCGAGACGCCGGCACCGTGGACGGGCGTCCGGGAGGCGACGACGTACGGGCCGGCGGCCGCCCAGAACGACTCGCCCCTCATGTCACTCCTCGGCGACGGCGACGCCGCCGCCGAAGGTGGCAAGACCGCCACCAGCGAGGCCGACGCCCTCACGCTCAACGTGTTCACTCCGGCGACCGACGGGGCCGCCCGTCCCGTCCTGGTGTGGCTCCACGGCGGCGCCTACCTCATCGGGATGGGTTCGACCCCCTGGTACGACGGCACCAACCTCGCCCGCGACCGCGACGTCGTGGTGGTCACGATCAACTACCGCCTCGGATCGCTCGGCTTCCTCCACCTCGGCGGCCTCGGCGGCGAGGCGTTTGCGGGGTCGGCCAACTGCGGAACCCTCGACCAGGTCGCCGCACTTCGGTGGGTGCAGGACAACATCGCCGCCTTCGGGGGTGACCCGGGCAACGTCACCGTCTTCGGAGAGTCGGCGGGCGGGATGAGCGTCGGGACCCTGCTCGGCATGCCGGCCGCCCGCGGGCTCTTCCACCGGGCGATCCCCCAGAGCGGCGCCTGCGGCCACGTCCACGACGCCGAGACCGCCGAAGCGGTGGCCCGGGAGATGCTCGACGCCCTCGACATCCCCGTCGAGCGGGTGGCCGAGATCCGCGACGTCCCGCTCGACCGGCTGCTCCGCGCACAGGCGGCGGTGGCGATGCGCCACTTCACCCTGCCCGGGCTCTCCATGCCGTTCCAGCCCGCCGTCGACGGGGTGACGCTGCCCGAGCAGCCGATCGCGGCCATCCGGGCCGGGGCCGCCGCCGACGTGCCCGTCCTCACCGGGACGACGCTGCAGGAGATGAACCTCTGGCTGGCCTTCGACCCTCGCGTGTCGGAACTCGACCAAGCGGGCCTGCACGAGCGGATCGGGCGGGTGCTGCCAGAAGCGGACGCCGGCGACGTCGAGGCGCTGTACCGCAAGCGGCTCGGCGACGAGGCGTCACCGGGCCAGGTGCTGGTGGCGATCATGACGGATGCGGTGTTCCGGGTCCCCGCCATGCGGCTGCTGGAGGCGCAGGCGCCCCACCAGGCCGACACGTACTCCTACATCTTCTGCTATTCGACGCCGGTGTTCGGCGGGGTGCTGGGGGCGTCGCACGCCCTCGAACTCACGTTCATGTTCGACAACCTCGATGCGCCGGGGGCCGGGCTGTTCGTGGGTGAGCCCGACGCCGACATGCGGGCCCTGGCACGGGCGATGGGCGACGCCTGGTGCGCGTTCGCCCGTTCCGGCGTGCCGGCGGCCGACGGCCTGCCGTCGTGGCCGCGGTGGGACGCCGACCGGCGGGCGACGATGCGCCTGGCCCCGGGAGCGTCGGAAGTGATCGAAGACCCCTTCGCCGACGAGCGCCCCCTCTGGGACGGCTACGACGGCCACGTCGGCATCGAAGCCTGATCCGGCTCCGTTCTTGGCCCTTTGCGCAGGGCTATGCGCGGTTCCGGAGGCCAAGTTCGCCGGTGGTTACCGGCGGCGCGTGCCTCCAGCGAGCTCCGCGAGATCGTCGCCCGTGGGGCGAGGGCCGTTCGGCGTCCATGCACCGTTGCCGGTGGCGTAGTTGAGCCACACGTCCTCGTCCGCGGCGGCGTCGGCCAGCAGGCCGTTCTCCCACCCGTTCCACGGCACGACGTAGTCGGCGCCCAACGCAGCGCAGGCGTCGAACCCGGTCCACCACGGCCCCGCCTCGTTGCTGACGAGCCACCCGGCCGGGCCGTGACAGGCGTGACGGCGGGTGTCGACACAGTCGTCGTTGCGGAACCGCCCGTCGGTGCCAAGGGCCGCGCAGTCGCCGCCACCGGCCAGGGGGTGATCGGGCGCCCAACTCCAGATCAGCGCCTCCAGGCTCGGGTCCTGCGGATGGAGATGGTCGAAGCCCACGAAGTTGACGGCGCATGCGGTCATGGCCCTCACCTCATCGACGGTGAGATCACCGCCACCGCCCACCATGAATGACAACCACGTGCCGTCCTCCCAGTGGCGCATGAAGGTCGACTCGAACGGGAAGGCGGCCCGCTCGGCGGCGCAGTCGAAGTCGTCGCCCCGCCCGGTCCCGCTCTCCTCCCAGTTCGGACCGCGGTCGTGGACGAACCTGCCCCACGGCCCGGCCACCACCGTGTCACAGTCCCCGACGACGAGCACGCGGGCGCCGGTGGCGAGGATCTGGGCCTGGGTTGCCTGGTACGGCATGTCGGCGCACGGCTCGCCGGCCGGCGTCGGCAGGACCACGTCGCCCAGGGTGGCGTCGATGGCGGCCGCCGCCGCGGCGTGGGCTGCGGGGTCGGCGTCGAGGCCGTTCTCCAGGTAGAGGATGAGGAACTCGTCGGGGTTGGCGGTGAGCCAGGTGGCGATCTCGCCGAGCCCCTCCACGAGCAGGTCTTCGTTGGTGCACCCGGCATGGAGGCCGGGCGCGTCGCTGCCACCCGGATCGACGGCTTCGGCGTGGCACATCACGGGCGCCCGCATGCCGTGGGCCGGATCACCGTCGGGGTGCTCCGACCAGTGCACGTCGATCTCGATGCCGCGCACGTCCATCCGCAGCTGATCCGTCAGGGAGTACCACTGGTTGTGATCGAGACGGCTGAGGGTCGGAGAGTAGGCGACGGAGTTGGCGGAGTTGTGGGTGTGTGGCACGAACGCCTCGAGGAGGGGGGCGCCGTCGTCGAGGGCTCGCTGGAGGCCATGCGCCCGGTGTACCCACGTCTGCTCGTAGGCGTCGACGAGGGCGGGATCGATGGGCCGACCGTCGAACGCCTCACACGTCGCCGGGTCGGTGGTGGGAAGGTGCCGGCAGCCGTGCCCCAGCCCGTTGAACAACTGCTCGATGCTGCGGCACGCCCTCGGCCCGGCTTCGGGAACGGCCGACAGCGGTGAGGCGTCGCACTGATCGGCAAGGTCGGCCCCCGATGGCGGAGAGATGGCGACGGCCTGCACGGCGGTAAGCCCGGCGAGCCCCGAGAGGGCAGCGCTGACGAGTGCGACGATCAGCAAGCGGGCACGACGACGCCTCAGGTGATGCTGCATCGGGTCCTCCCCGGCGGCCTCCCCAGCGGGGCCACCCCACGGGCACACCCTTCGCCCCCCAACGTGTCGATTCCTTCCGGATTCCACCGGCGAACTTGGCCCCGGGAACCGCGCATAGCCCTGCACAAAGGGCCAAGAAC
>DATLFW010000122.1:0-2879 GCA_035540775.1 Acidimicrobiia bacterium | reverse complement strand
GTACTTGTCGACCCGCCGCTCTCCGATCATGAAGGCGAGCATGGCGCCGAGCGCCTCCCGGTCGGGCGCGGCGGGAGCCGGCGCTCCCTCGTCGCGCCAGCGGACGAGTGCGTCGAATGCCAGACGCCGCGCCTCGCGCTGGCGGTCGGGCGGGAGACCGCCCTCCGGATCGATCATCTGGTGCGGGTCCGGGCGGAACTCCTCGCGCAGGAGGGACAGGTCGCCCGTCACGCAGGCGACGGCGGGCAACAGCGCGGGGACGGGTCCGTGTTCGATGCTGGCCTGCAGCTCGTCGTCGGCGATCGGCGGGACGGCGGCGTCGGTCACGCCGTCGATTGTGGCCCAACCACCGCCACGCGGTCGCCACGAGTCCGTTTCGGCTGTTGTTGGGCGCCATGGCGCCCAACAACAGCCACAAGGACGGGGTGGCTCAGTCCTGCTTGCGCGAGATGGCCTTGGCGAGCTCCATCTTGTCCATGTTGGAGCGGCCTTCGATCCCCAGCTTCTTGGCCCGCTCGTAGAGCTCGTCCTTCGTCGAACCCTCGACGTCGACGCCGCCCGCCGTCTCGCGATCGGTGTCGCGGCCACCCTTCGCCTGCGGGTCGGACGGGCCCTTTTCGTCCTTCGGCTCCCAGTGGTCGCCGACCTTCTCGAAGCTGTGCTTCAAGGCCGAGTACGCCACCCGGTGAGCGGCCTCCTCGTCGTCGTAGGTCTCGTGGGCCGACTCGAGCGCTTTCGCGTACGTCTCCTGGGCTTCCTTCGGTGAGCGTTCGATCGTCCCTGGAAGGTCTTTCCTGGCTGCCATGGGCCTCACCTCCTGCTCGGCGCGTACCCGCCATTGCACGGAGAAGAACGTCCACCCCCACCCGTCGGATCCCCTTCACGGCGCCGAAACCATCTCGCAACATGCCCCTCCTACGGTCCGCACCATGGACGTCGTCATCCTCCGCTGGCCGTCCGACCGCCATCGGCGCAATCGCCTCGTCGCCGATCGCGCACCGCGCCTGTTGCTCGTCGAGCCAGGGGCCGAACCACCGCGGGTGACCGACTGCCTCGAGGACTGGGTGCGCCTCCCGGCCGCCGACGCCGACATCGAGATGCGAACCGAGACCCTCGCGTTCCGCCGTCAGGCGCATCGCGCGAGCGGACCCCACCTCGGGAGCGACGGCACTCTGCGGAGCGACACTGGCCGCGTCGCGCTCTCCCCGCTCGAGGCCCGGCTCGTGTCGGCGCTGCTCGAACGTGTCGGTGCCGTCGTCGGCCGGCACACCCTCGCTCGCGCGGGATGGCCGGGCGAGGCCCGAGACCGCAACGCACTCGACGTGCAGATGTTGCGCATCCGGCGGAAGGTCGAGACCGTCGGGTTCACCGTCCGAACGGTGCGGTCGCGGGGGTACGTCCTCGAGCCGGCCGCCGGCACCGCGTCAGATTCCGGTCAGCAAACCGTCGCCGATCGGTGACGTTCGCCGAACGGACCCGACACGGAGCGTCCGTACCGTCCCTCCGAGAGATTCGACAACGATCGAAGGAGGAGACGTGCGGAAGAGACTCGCACTGGGCGCCGGCATCGTCGGCGCGGTGACCGCCCTCAGCGCCACCCCGGCGTGGGCGTACGGGGTCCCGGCGGAACCGGGAACGCAATACATCCTGGACAACCTCTGGGTGTTCATCGCGGGAGTGTTCGTCTACTTCATGCAGGCCGGGTTCGCCCTCGTCGAGGCGGGGCTGACGAGGGCGAAGAACGTCGCCAACATCGTCATGAAGAACCTGATGGACATGGCGGCCGGTGTGCTGGCCTTCGCCGCCGTCGGCTTCGGCATCGCCTACGGACCGACGGAGGCGCTCGGCGGGCTGCTCGGCTGGGGAGGCTGGTTCCTCGACGCCGCCTCGTACGACGAGTCCGGGCTGACACTGGCCACGAACTTCTTCTTCCAGGCGGCCTTCGCCGCGACCGCCGCGACGATCGTGTCGGGGGCCATGGCGGAGCGGACGAAGTTCAAGAGCTACTTCGTCTACAGCTTCGTCATCACGGCGCTCATCTACCCGGTGGTGGTGCGCTGGACGTGGGGTGGCGGATGGCTCGCCCAGCTCGGGACGCCGTTCAGCGACTTCGCGGGCTCGACCATCGTGCACAGTGTCGGCGGTTGGGCCGCCCTCATGGGTGCGCTGATCCTCGGACCCCGGATCGGCAAGTTCGGAAGCGACGGGACACCGCGAGCGATTCCGGGACACTCCATCCCGTTCGTGGTCCTCGGCGCCTTCATTCTCTTCGTGGGGTGGTTCGGATTCAATCCCGGCTCCGAGCTGGCTGCCGACCTCGCCGTGATGGACATCGCCGTCACGACGCTCATCGCCGCATGCGCGGGGGCATGTGCCGCCACCGTCACCATCTGGATGGTGGCCGGAAAGCCGGACGTCGGCATGGCGGCGAACGGGCTGCTGGCGGGCCTCGTGAGCATCACCGCCGGATGTGGCGCATTCGACAACTGGGGCGCCCTGGTGGCCGGCCTCGTCGGTGGCGTGCTCGTCGTCGGCTCGGTGCTGTTCGTCGAGCGACGCCTCAAGATCGACGACCCGGTCGGGGCCGTGTCGGTGCACGGCGTCTGCGGTGCGTGGGGCACGCTCGCCGTCGGCCTGTTCGCCGTGAAGGACGACGCCTTCCTCGGTCGCACCGACGCCGGGCTGTTCTACGGCGGCGGGTTCGACCAGCTGCTCACCCAGGCGATCATGGTCGGCGCCGTCTTCGTCTTCGTGACCATCACGGCGGGGCTCCTGTTCCTGGCCATCAAGAAGACGATCGGGCTGCGCGTCAGCGCCGAGGAGGAGATCGAGGGACTCGACGTCCTCGAACACGGATCGCCGGGGTACGGCCCCGACAC
>DATLFW010000121.1:0-5445 GCA_035540775.1 Acidimicrobiia bacterium | reverse complement strand
CTCGAGCACGGCGGGCGCCACGAGCACGGCGACCATGGCCGGGACGGCCACGGCCAGGGCGACGGCCAGCGTGAGCCGCAGACGCCCCGTCATGCGGTCTCGTGCCCGGCGGCGGTGGCCCGGTCGCTGCGGAGGTCGAGTTCCTCGCCCCGGATGAGGCGGCGCAGGTTGGCGGCGTGGCGGGCGATGACGAAGACGGCCAGCGCGGCGAAGGCCGCGACCTCGCCGTCCGCGGCGCCGGCGATCCAGGCGCCGAACGGGAAGGCCGTCACGATCGTCAGCGAGGCGAGCGAGGCCCGCCCGAGACCCTTGGCGATCGCCAGCCAGACGACAGCCAGCACGAGGGCGACGACGGGGAACACGACGATCGCCATCCCGGCAGCGGTGGCGACGCCGCGCCCGCCCTTGAATCGGGACCACACCGGGAAGACGTGCCCGAGCACGGCGGCAATGCCGAGGGCGTAGGGCAGGAGGGTCGAGTCGGAGACGGCCAGTCCGACCGCGGGGGGGAGAGCGCCCTTCAGGGCGTCACCGAAGAAGACGACGAGGGCCGGACCGAAACCCATGAGGCGGTACACGTTCGACGCACCGGGGTTGCCCGAGCCCTCGACCCGCACGTCGTGCCCGCCGGCCCGCCCGACCATCACGGCCGTGGGGAAGGTCCCGACGAGGTAGGCGGTGAAGAGAGCAGCGACCGTGTACAGCATTGCCTCCAATTGTGTCAGCGGCGGCCGCACCCCGCCGTCTCCCGGGAAGACACCCGGGCACGGAGGACGTTACAATCGTTAGCACTCTCACCCCCTGCGTGCTAAGGCCACTGAGGACGAGCGATGCCGACCTACCACTACCGCTGCAACTCCTGCGAACAGCACCTCGAGGTCGTCCAGCGGATGACCGACGAGCCGATCACCGCGTGCGCCGCCTGCGGCGGGCAGATGGTGAAGGTGTTGAAGCCGGCCGGGATCGTGCTGAAGGGGTCCGGCTTCTACCGGAACGACAACCGCTCCTCGCGGCGGTCGACGACGACCTCGACCGACTCCTCGTCCTCGAGTGAGTCGTCGTCCTCCTCCTCCGACTCGTCGTCCTCCTCGTCGTCGACCTCCGAGGCGAAGACCGCCACCGCGTGAACCCTCCGGCGGCCGACGTCGGGGTGTTCGGAGGCTCCGGCTTCTATTCGTTCCTGCGCGACGCCCGCCAGGTCGACGTCGACACTCCCTTCGGCGCGCCGAGTGCGCCCGTCACCGTCGGGACGATCGGCGATCGGCGGGTCGCGTTCCTGCCCCGGCACGGCCCCGGCCACGAGTGGCCGGCGCACCGGATCAACTACCGGGCCAACCTGTGGGCGATGGCCCGCCTCGGCGTGACGAGGGTGATCGGGCCGAGCGCCGTGGGCTCCTTGAAGCCGGAGGTGTGCCCCGGCGATCTGGTCGTGCTCGACCAGCTCGTCGACCGCACCTCTGGGCGGGAGGCCACGTACTACGACGGGCCGTCGCTCCACCACATCTCCTTCGCCGACCCGTACTGCCCGGAACTGGCGACGTTGGCGGTGGCCTCGTGCGAGGAGACGGGTGTGCGGGTGCACGACGGCGGCACCGTGGTCGTCGTGCAGGGCCCGCGGTTCTCGACCCGGGCGGAGTCGGCGTGGTTCCGCTCGAACGGGTGGGACGTCGTGAACATGACGCAGTACCCCGAGAGTGCGCTGGCCCGGGAGTTGGGCATGTGTTACGCCGGAATCGCCCTGGTCACCGACTACGACACGGGGGTCGAGGGCATCGAGGGCATAGAGCCCGTCACCATGGAGCGGGTGTTCGAGGTCCTCGAGGCGAACGTCGAGCGGGTGAGGTCGGTACTGTTCGACCTGATCCCGAAGATCCCGAGCAACCGGGCATGCGGGTGCTCCGAGGGGCTCGGACCCCTGAGCCAGGACATCATGACGATCGAGATCGACGACTCCGAGGGGGAGACGACACGATGAGCAAACTCCACGACATCGCCCGGGCGATCGTGGCGCCCGGCAAGGGCATCCTCGCCGCCGACGAGAGCAGCGGGACCATCGAGAAGCGGCTGAGCTCGATCGGCGTCGAGTCGACCGAGGACCGGCGGCGGTTCTACCGGGAGATGCTGTTCACGACCGACGGGGTCGAGGAGTTCATCAGCGGCGTGATCCTCTACGACGAGACGATCCGCCAGAACGCCGAGGACGGCACGCCGCTCCGCGAGATCCTGTCGTCGCGGGGGATCATCCCCGGGATCAAGGTCGACGCGGGCGCCAAGGACATGGCGAACTTCCCCGGCGAGAAGATCACCGAGGGCCTCGACGGGCTCCGTGAGCGCTTCAACGAGTACGCCGGGCTCGGTGCCGAGTTCGCCAAGTGGCGGGCGGTCATCACGATCGGCGACGGCATCCCGACCGACACCTGCATCGAGGCCAACGCCGAGGCCCTCGCCCGCTACGCCGCGCTGGCGCAGGAAGCGGGCATCGTGCCGATCGTCGAGCCCGAGGTGTTGATGGACGGCGACCACGACATCGACACCTGCTACAGCGTGACGAGCCGCACCCTCACGGCACTCTTCGAGCGCCTCGCGGCGCACCGGGTCGACATCGAGGGCACGCTCCTCAAGCCCAACATGGTCCTGCCCGGCAAGGGCAACCGCACGGCCCCGCCCGACGAGGTGGCCGAGGCGACCATCCGGTGCTTCAAGGAGACCGTTCCCGAGGCGCTGCCCGGGATCGTCTTCCTGTCCGGCGGCCAGACCGACGAGGAGGCCACGGCCAACCTCAACGCCATGAACGCCATGGGGCCGCACGCGTGGGAGCTGTCGTTCTCGTACGGACGGGCGCTCCAAGCGGCGTCGCTCAAGGCGTGGGGCGGCGACGACGCCAACCGGGCGGCCGGCCAGCAGGCCTTCTACCACCGGTCGAAGATGAACAGCCTCGCCCGCAACGGCTCGTGGACCGAGGAGGCGGAGAACGCCGCCTGACCCGTCGGCTTCTGGGTACGTCTGCCCACCGCATGGGGCGGCAGACGTACCCAGAATGCGCATTGGGTGTCGCGTCGGCGGGGGGTCGGGCGCTTAGCGGGGAGCGATGCGCACCCTGCTCCGGCGGCCGCCCCGGGCCGTGTTGCTGTGGGGCGTGGCGGGGCTGACCGCCCTCGCCACCGCCCACCTCGTCGCCACCGATCTCGCCGCCCTCCATCGGCGCGCCCGATCGGCCGGGCCGGAGGTCGACGTGGTGATCGCGAGGCGCGACCTGCCCCTCGGCTCCGAGGTGCGCGCCGGCGACCTCGCCGTCGTGCGACGCCACCGCCGGCACCTCCCGGCCGCCACGCTGGCGTCGAAGGCCGACGCCGTCGGCCGGGTCGTCGCGACGCCCGTTCTCCGAGGCGGGTTCGTCTCCGACCGCCACCTCGCGCCACGGCGACGCACGGGCCTCGACGGCATCGTGCCCCCCGGGATGCGGGCGGTGCGCGTCGAGGTCGAAGGGAGCGTGCGACCCCGCCCCGGATCGGTCGTCGACGTGCTCGTCACCTTCGACCCGTCGCTCGTCGGCCCCGAGACGGAGCCGACGCTGGCCGTCGTTCGGGGCGTCCTCGTGGTTGCGTCGGATGGGGAGGGCGACGGGTCGACCGACGACCTCGACGTTGGGATGGCGGCCAACGTCGGGGTGACGGTCTTGACCGACCCGGAGGGCGCCCGCCGACTCGCCTTTGCAGCGACGCAGGGCGTGCTCACCCTCGCCCTCGCACCACCGGAGGACGCCGTCACCCCGGTACTGCCACCCGCCGGGGGCGGCGCGTAGGGTTCAGCCCCGTCTCACGCCGCCCGGGGAGGCTTGGTGCCCCAGATCGTCATCGACATGGTGCTCGGGCTCGTCCAGGGCCTGACCGAGTTCCTGCCCGTGTCGTCGAGCGGCCACCTGGTGGTGGTGCCCGCCGTCTTCGGATGGGACGAGCCGTCGCTCAGCTTCGACCTCGTCCTCCACCTCGGCACCCTGGTCGCCGTCGTCGTCTACTTCTGGAACGACCTCTGGGGCATGGCCACCGGCGTGTTCGGGCGGGGGGCCGACCCCGAGGGTTCGCGGCGCCTGCTGTTGCTCGTGGCGGTGGGAACGATCCCGGCCGCCCTGGCCGGCCTGCTCCTCGACGGCTTCTTCGAGTCGTTCTTCGAGGAGCCGCTGTGGGTCTGCCTGTTCTGGCTGGTGACGGCCGCCGTGCTGCTCCTCGTCGAACGCGCCGGCGGGGGCGGCGACCGGCCACTCGACATGCGAGTCGCGCTCCTCGTCGGGTGCGCACAGGCGGCGGCCATCATGCCGGGGATCTCGCGAGCCGGGTCGACGATCGCCGCCGGCCTCGCTCTGGGCCTGTCACGGGAGGACGCCGCCCGCTTCTCGTTCCTCCTGTCGGTGCCCGCCATCACGGGCGCCGGCCTGACCATCGTGCCCGACATCGCCTCGGGGTCCTTCGACGTCACGGGGAGCGTGGCGGCGGGGTTCGTCGTCGCCGCCCTGTCGGGTTACCTGGCGGTGGCGGGGCTCCTCCGGCTCATCCGGACGCGGACGCTGGTGCCGTTCAGCGCCTACCTGGTGATCGCCTCGCCGGTCGCCGCCACCGTCCTCATCGCCCGCTGACCCTCTCGCCATCTTGGGGGAGGGAACGGGAAGACAGCAGCGGGTCAGGAAGGGGTGAGGCCGCCGGGGATGATCCGGGGGACGAACGCCCGCGGGCGGTCGAAGCGATGGCCGACCACCCGCCCGTCGCGGAGCCGCGCCAGGAAGTCGGCCGGGCCGTCGAAGTCGGGCATCTCGACGTAGGCGGCGCCAATGGCTGCCGGATCGTGGGCGTCGGATCCTGCCCCGCCCGCCAGCGCGTACTCGCCCGCCAGAGCGGCCGCCCGGTCGTTCAGGCTGTCGAGTGACACCTTGGCGTTGAAGACCTCGACGGCGTCGACGAGGCCCTCGCCGCACAGTTCGAGGAGCGTGTCCTCGTGGAGGCACCGCCGGACGGGGTCGAACGGGTGGGGCACGTACACGACACCGCCCTGCCCCCGGATGCGGGCGACGGCGTCGCGGACGTCGATCCCGTGCGGAACCCGCTCCGACAGGAACAGGCCGATGACCTCGCCCGCCCCCGTGCGGACCTCCTCGCCCACCACGACCCGGCAGGCGAGGTCACGCTCGAGGAGTTCGACCGCACCCCGGACGGCGTTGTGGTCGGTGACGCAGACGACGTCGAGACGCGCCTGCTCGACCCGCTCGGCCAGCTCGTCGAGGGTGGTCACGGCGTCGCCGGAGTACATGGTGTGGAGGTGGCAGTCGACCCGCACCCAGCCGTCGGGCGGAGGCTGCACCAGGTGCGGGTGGAGGTCGACGGGCGCTTCGAGCACGGCCGCAGGGTAGCGAGGGACGCAGAACCCGTCCGAGCGGTGTGCCCCGGCCTAACGTGG
>DATLFW010000120.1:0-5074 GCA_035540775.1 Acidimicrobiia bacterium | reverse complement strand
GCACTGATGCGGATGACCAGCGGGTCGCTCCCCCGGTACCGCACGGCGTTCTCGAGAAGTTCCTCCAACACGATCGAGACATCGGCCCGCGACACCCACACGGCCGGCAGCGGTTCACGGATGACGAGCGCGTCGGCCGCGCGGAGACGACCGTGCCACCGGTCGAGCAACGCCGTGACGACCTGTTCCAGCTCCACCCACTCCGCCTCGAGGGCGACCTGGTCGAGGTCGGCCAGCCAGCGGACGTCATGGAGGATGTGACGCAGTCGCTCGACGGCGTCGGACACCAGCGTCGTCCGCTCCAGGGCGTGGACCGCCCGCTCCTCCTCGATCTCGACCTTCAGGCGACCGAGGTGCACGCCGATCCGCCGGAGCTCGGCGTCCACGGCGTCGGAGACCCGGTCGCCGGTCGGGGCCATCCGGTCGTCGCTCACCTCCCGGGTGGCCCCCGAGGTCTGGAAGATGCCCGTCATGGCTCCACTCAACCGGACCGTCGGCCGCCACGGCACCGGAGGTCCTTCGTTCGTCCCATTGGCGACCCTCCTTCGTCCCATTCGACCGGGTTGACCTTCCAATCTCGGATGAGTACTGTCCGAGTATGCGGTTGAGCGAAGGCGTCGAATGGGCCCTCCACTCCTGTGCGGTGCTCGCCCTCCTCGGCCCAGATCACACGCTCCCCGCCACTCGGCTGGCGGAGTTCCACGGCGTCCCCGCCGCCTACCTCGCCAAGCACCTGCAACAGCTGAGCCGGGCCGGCGTGGTCGAGTCCATGGCCGGCCGGCGCGGTGGGTACCGGCTTGCCCGCCCGCCAGCGGAGATCCGGCTCCTCGACGTCGTCGAGGCGGTCGAGGGTTCCGAGCGCGCCTTTCGATGTGCCGAGATCCGTCGCCGCGGCCCGAGCGCCGTGTCCGACGACCAGTACTCCCCGGTCTGCGGCATCGCCCGGGCGATGTGGCGGGCCGAGGCGGCGTGGCGGGCGGAACTCGCCCGCCAGACCCTGGCCGACGTGGTCGGCGTCATGGGTCGTGAAGTGAGTCCCGAAGCGGTGGCGAAGGCCGCCGCCTGGTTCCAGGAGGTCGTGCGATGAAGGTGTTCGTAGCCGGAGCGACGGGTGCGATCGGCAAGCGGGCGGTACGCCGACTCCTCGAAGCGGGGCACGAGGTGACCGCGGTGGCACGGACCGCTGCCAAGGCGACCGAGCTGCGGCGCATGGGCGCGTTCCCCGTCACGGTGGACCTCTTCGATCCCGCCGCCGTGGCGGCCGCCGTCGCCGGCCACGACGCCGTCGTCAACCTGGCCACCAAGATCCCGTCTCCGGCCCGGGCCGCGTTGCCCGGTTCATGGAACGAGAACGACCGCATCCGGAGGGAGGCGTCGCGCAACCTCGTCGACGCCGCCCTGTCGGCCGGCGCCACTCGCTACATTCAGGAGTCGATCTCGTTCGGGTACCCCGACCGCGGGTCGGAGTGGATCGACGAGACCGTTCCCCCGGACATTCCCGCCTATGCCGCCTCGGTCCTCGACGCCGAGGCGCAGGCGACCCGCTTCGCCGAGAGCGGCGGAACGGCGGTCGTCCTGCGCTTCGGAATGTTCTACGGAGCCGGCAGCGCCCACACGGAGTTCTTCGTTTCGACGGCCCAGGCCGGGCTGTCTCCCTTCGTCGGCCGGACCGACGCCTCCATGTCGTTCATCCACCTCGACGACGCCGCAGAGGCCGTGGTCGCCGCGCTCGACGCCGAGGGCGGGATCTACAACGTCGTCGACGACGAGCCACTGACTCGGGGCGAGCACGCCCGAGTCCTCGCTCGTGCGCTCGGTCGGCGCCGCCTCCTCGCCGGTCCCGCCGCCGCAACCAGGATCGGCGGAGCCAAGGTCGAGATGCTGACGCGATCGCAGCGCGTGTCGAATGGGCGGTTCCGGGAAGCGACGGGCTGGTCGCCGCACTTCCGCTCCACGCGGGAGGGGCTCCCCGCCGTCGTCGCCGAGATGGGACTCGTGCCCGCCCATCACGACGGGCTGCGGCGCGGGATCCTCGCCATCCTCACGCTCACCGCGCTCCAGCTCGGGGTCTGGGCGGCGTTCGCCCCCCGCAGCTTCTACGACGACTTCCCCGGCGGGGGGCGCGCCTGGGTGGCTGCGGACGGCCCCTACAACGAACACCTCGTGCGGGACTTCGGGAGTCTCAACCTCGCACTCCTGGTCATCACGGCGGTGGCCCTTTGGAAGCTCACCCCCCTCCTCGTCCGGACGGCGGCCGCCGCCTGGCTCGTGTACTCGGTGCCGCACTTCGTGTATCACCTGCGGCACCTCGAGCCGTACGACACCTTCGACGCCGTCGCCAACGTGATCACCTTGGGTTTGACCGTCGCCCTGCCGATCGTCCTGCTCGCCCTACGATCTGCGCCGGCCGATGCGGCTGGGTCCGACGCCGCTGACGGCAGGTCGGAGCCGGCCGACGAGGCGGTGGCAGCCGTGCATGGAAGCTGAGCCGATCTACGAGGTCGAGGCGGGCCGGTTCGTCCCGACCGAACACGCGGCCGGGCCCTGGGATCCGGCGTACCTCCACGGAGGTGCCGTCTCGGGGTTGCTCGCCCGGGAGGTCGAAGTTCGCGGTGATGTGGCGTTCGACCTCGTGCGGCTCACCGTCGAGCTCGTCCGGCCCGTTCCGCGAGTCCCGCTGACGGTCGACCTCGAGGAGGCGTCGGCGTCGAAGAGCGTGCGCCGTCTCGCCGTGACCGTCGCCACCGCCGACGGCGTGGTCGCGACGGGCACCGCCCTCCTCGTCCGGCACGCCGATCTGGACCACGGAGCGACGGGCGCCGACGACCGCCTGGAGGCCGGGGCCGACGTCGGCGAGCCGACCCGATTCCCGCACGAGCCCGCCGACGGCGGTGGCGCGTTCCACCGGACGGGGATGGAGTTGCGCTTCGTGCAGGGAGGCTTCGACCAGCCGGGACCCGGGACGACCTGGTTCCGGTTTCGCCGCCCGCTCGTCGCCGGCGACACGCCCACCGCGCTCCAGACGGTGGCCGCCGCGGCCGATTTCGGCAACGGCATCTCGTGGGCGCTCCCGGCTGATCGCTGGGTGTTCATCAACCCCGATCTCACCATCCACCTGGCCCGGCCGCCCGCGACTGCCTGGATCGGGATGGCGGCCGTGACGATCGCGAGCCCCGTCGGCTGGGGGATGGCCGAGAGCGCCATCTACGACGAGGGCGGACGGGTCGGACGGAGCGTGCAGAGCCTCTTCGTCGACCGCCGGCGCTGAGAGATCGGCCGAGACGAGCCGGGGTCAGGCGACGGGGCGGGCGTATCGGTGGCCCGTGGAACGGACCTCCACCGGGGTCTCGCCGAGATACACGACGACGCGACACTCGGGATCGCCGACGGCGATGCGCTCCTCGAGCACGACCGTCGCTCCCCCGGTGTTCCGCGCTGCGATCCCCCCGAACACGCTCGAGGTCATCCGGCACAGTGCTGGGGCGCGTTGGACCACGTCACCGAAGGGGCAGTGACGATTGCCGAGGACGATGCACTGGTCGTTCGCCTCGATCACGTAGAAGTCGCCACCGATGCCACGCTTCAGCCGCACCAGGCACTCGGCGATCTCCTCGGGCGTGAGCTCGTCGTCGATGCCGGTCGCCGCCCGGAACTCCTCCTCCATGCGGCCACCGACGTCGGTGCCGACTTGGGCGACCGTCGCCTCGGCCGCCTGCGGCCCATGGCTGGACTCCACGGCTTGGGCGAGTTGCACCACGAGCGCCCGCAGGAACGACTCGCGGCCGAACCCACCTTCAGGGAGCGCCTCGTCGAGTGTGGGGAGCGAGTCGCTGCGGCTGCGCGGTGGATCGAGGGTCGCTTCGACCGGGCGAGACACGCGCAGGCGAGCGGACACGCGCTTGCCGCCCGCCGCCTTGGCCGCCTTCTGGAGGTTGTCACCCAGGTGGGCGACGAAGAAGAGACCTCGACCCGATTCGGCGTCGGGTGACGGGAGGCTCGTGGGCAAGTCGAAGTCGTCGCCGAGGTCCTGGACCGTCACCTCGGGGTGTTCGGTCCTCCACTCCAGGCTGACCCACACCGGGCCGCTGGCGTGCCGCACGGCGTTCGACACGAGTTCGTCGACCACGACGAGCGCCGCCGGGACGTCTTCGACGTCAGTGGCATGGCGACGGAGGTACCCGTCGACCTCGTGCCGCAGCCGTTGGACAGCGCGCGGGGCGGAGGCGTCGAGGTACCAGTCCATTGATGACCCGAGGATAGGGCGGCGGCGCAGGAGCACGCACGCATCCCGCCTCGCGCACGGCCAGCACTAGGTTGTCGCACCGGGAGGAATGGAACATGTCGGAGCTTTTTTCTGTGAACGGCAAGGTCGCGGTGGTCACCGGCGGGAGTCGGGGCATCGGGCTCATGATCGCCGAGGGGTTCGTGCGCGCCGGCGCTCGCGTCTACATCAGCTCTCGGAAGGCAGACGTGTGCGACGCGGTGGCGGCCGAGCTCTCGGAACACGGCACGTGCATCTCGGTCCCCGCCGACCTGGCGAGCGAGGACGAGTGCCGGCGCCTGGCCGACGAGGTGGGGAGCCGCGAAGACCAGGTGCACGTCCTCGTCAACAACGCCGGCGCCAACTGGTCGGAGCCGATCGAGACCTTTCCCGAGTCGGCATGGGACAAGGTTCTCGACCTCAACCTGAAGAGCCCGTTCTTCCTGACGCGGGCGCTCCTCCCCCGCCTCGAGGCGGCCGGCACCGCCGACGACCCCGCCCGGGTGATCAACGTCGGGTCGATCGACGGGATCCAGGTGCCGCTGTTTCCCACGTACTCGTACTCGACGAGCAAGGCGGCGCTGCACCAGCTCACGCGGGTGCTCGCCCGTGAACTCGGCCCCCGCCACATCACGGTGAATGCCATCGCCCCCGGCCCGTTCGAGTCCAAGATGATGGCGGCGACGCTCGAATCGTTCGGCGACGCCATCGCGTCGTCGTCGCCGCTCGGACGCATCGGCCGCCCCGACGACATGGCCGGCGTCGCCATCTACCTCGCCAGCCGCGCCGGATCGTACGTCACCGGCGCCGTCA
>DATLFW010000119.1:0-5364 GCA_035540775.1 Acidimicrobiia bacterium | reverse complement strand
GAGCCCTCGGGCGACGGGTCGGGGCGGTAAGGGGTGCGGTGGGTCGCCTATCGCCACCCTGAGGCGGGGGAACGCGCGGGCGTCGTCGTCGACGACGCCATCCACGCCGCGCCGGCGGGCGTGACCATCGAGGGACTCCTTCGCACTGGCGGGGGCGACGCCCTCGACGCCGCTGGCAGCGCCGCCCGCAGCAACCCGGCCGAAGTGCGCCGCCTCGACGAGGTGTCGTTCCTCCCGCCCGTCCGCCGCCCGCCGTCGATCCGCGACTTCTACGCCTTCGAGGCGCACGTGAAGACAGCCCGCGAACGCCGGGGCCTCGAGATGGACCCCGACTGGTACGAGTTGCCCGTCTTCTACTTCACCAACCCGCACGTCGTGGTGGGCCCGGACGAGCCGGTGGCCGTCCCGCCCGGGTGCGAGTGGCTCGACTACGAGCTGGAGGTGGCGGCCGTGCTCGGCCACGGCGGGAGCGACCTCGACGCCGAGGACGGCGAGGCGGCGATCGCAGGCTTCACGATCATGAACGACTGGAGCGCGCGCGACCTGCAAGCCCGCGAGATGCGCCAGGGATTGGGGCCCGCAAAGGGGAAGGACTTCGCGACGAGCCTCGGGCCGTTCCTCGTGACGGTCGACGAGCTGGCCGATCGGAGAGCCGGGAAGGCGTACGACCTGGCGATGATGGCCACCGTGAACGGGCGGCCGTACTCCAAAGGTCTCCTCTCCGACCTGCACTGGTCGTTCGGAGAGATGGTGGCGTACGCGTCCCGGGGATCGCGGGTGGAGCCGGGCGACGTGATCGGCTCCGGCACCGTCGGCACCGGCTGCATCCTCGAGCTGTCGCTCGTCCACGGGAGCGACGAGTACCCGTGGCTCCAGCCGGGCGACGAGGTGACGCTGGAGGTCGACGTGCTCGGCGCCCTCACCAACCGCGTCGTCGACCGCGGCGAACTTGGCCCCCGCAGCAGCGCATAGCCCTGCACAAAGGGCCAAGGACGAGGGGGGCTAGAGGTTGCCGCGGCGCGATTGTTCGCGTTCGATGGCCTCGAAGAGCGCCTTGAAGTTGCCGACCCCGAAGCCGCGTGACCCCTCCCGCTGGATGATCTCGATGAACACCGTCGGGCGGTCGCCGATCATCTCGGTGAAGATCTGGAGCAGGTGGCCGTCGGGATCACGATCCACGAGGATCCCGAGCTGCGACAGCTCCTCCCACGGGAGGTCGATCCCCTCCATCCGCTCCCGGGCGTCGTCGTAGTACGTCGGGGGCACGTCGAGGAAGCGCAGGCCCCGCTCGCGCATCGCCGCCACGGCCGAGACGATGTCGTCGGTGCGGAGAGCGATGTGCTGGACGCCGGGGCTGCCGTAGTACTCCAGGTACTCCTCGATCTGGCTCTTGCGCCGCCCCTCGGCCGGCTCGTTGATCGGCAGCACGACCTTGGTGCCGTCCCACACCACCGTCGACATGAGCGCCGAGTACTCGGTGGAGATCTGCGAGTCGTCGAAGTGGACGAGCCGGTCGAAGCCGAAGATGTCGCGGTAGTAGGCGACCCACTCCTCCAGGCGTCCCAGTTCGACGTTGGCGACGATGTGGTCGAAGGCCCGCAAGCCGACGGGCCGCCCCGGTGGGCGGGTGCGCTCGGTCGCCTCGAAGCCGGGGGCGAACACGCCCGAGTACGCCGAGCGCTCGACGAAGGTGTGCACCGTGTCGCCGTAGGCGGCGACGCTCGCCCGGGTCAGCTTCCCGGCGTCGTCCTCCTCGACCCACGGCTCCCGCACGGCGGGCGCACCCCGGCCGACGGCCGTCTCGAAGGCGGCCTCGGCGTCGTCGACGAGGAAGGCGACGACCTTCGCCCCGTCGCCGTGCGTCCGGTGGTGTTCGGCCACCGGCGAGTCGGGCCCGAGGGCGCCCGACACCACGAAGCGCACGTCTCCCTGTTGGAGCACGTACGACACGCGGTCGCGAATGCCGGTCTCGGGACCGGCGTACGCCACGACCTCGAAACCGAACGCCGAGCGCCAGAAGTGCGAGGCCTGGCGGGCGTTGCCCACCCAGAACTCGACGTGATCGACGCCGCCGAGCGACAGCCCGTCGTGCCCGTTCATCCGACCACCTCCCGGACGAGGCAGGAATGCGCCTCGTCGTCGTAGGACGCGAAGAACGACGACACCTCGTCGACCAGCTGGCCCATCGACGCCGCCTCGTAGAGCACCGGCTGGTAGCGGGTGATGTCGTAGGTGACCGCCCCCATCTCGGAGAAGTCCAGGGGGCGGATGTCGGCCTCGTGGAAGGCCGCCGTCTCGCCGATCGACGAGAGGATCCCGGCGCCGTAGGCGCGCCGCTCGCCGTCTTCCCGGACGACGCCGAATTCCATCGTGAACCAGAAGACCTGCGACAGGAACTTGAGCGCCTCGTCGGTCTCCGTGCGGTGCACGGCCTCGCCGACCAGGCGGTAGATGGCGGCGAACTCGGGGACGGCGAGCTGGTTGGCGTGGCCGATGACTTCGTGGACGATGTCGGGCTCCGGGGTGTAGAGCGGCATCGAGTGGTGGCGGAGGTACTGCGTCGAGAAGAAGGCGTTGTCGCCGAACGAGGCGTAGAACTCGCGCAGCGGCGCCAGACCGGCGACCGGGAGGTACTCGAACCCGGTCAGAGGCTGGAGGCGACCGGTCACCTCGTCGAGCTGCGGGACGTGGTCGGTCGGCAGCCCCAGCTCCTCCTTCGCCTCGACGAAGGCTCGGCACGCAAAGCGCTGGTGGAGCGGCTCGAGCTCTGCCGCGCAGATGCGCCAAACGTCGTGCTCGACGTCGGAGTATTCGACGCCCGGAACGGGCTGGCCCCGCTGCCAGTCGACGGTGAGGGCAGCGATGGCGTTGCGGCGGGCCCGGTACGCGGCGTCGTTGACCCCGGGATGGTCGCTGCCGAGGAGCACCTCGACGTCGCCGGAGTTCCCCCGCCGCACGGGTGCGTAGAGCGGGTCGTCCATCGGGTTCCCTTCGAGACGGTGTGTGGCCGATTGTGGGCACACGTCAAGCGATCTGTATACGCTCTCTCGATATTTCCGGACGGGCTGACGCCCATGCGCTTGGATTCCGGCAATCCGTCCGTGCCGGTACCGAGGAAGGAGTCCCCTCGTGGACGATGCGCCGGTGCCCCTCGACGGGGTCGATCGCCGCCTGCTCGACGCCCTCGTCACCGACGCCCGCACCTCGGTGCACGCGCTGGCCGCCCGGGCGAACGTGTCGCGTTCGACGGCGTACCAGCGCCTGAACCGCCTCCAGGAGAGCGGGATCATCCGGCGCTTCACGGTCGACCTCGACGCGCGCCGACTCGGGCTCCCGATCGCCGCCCTGGTGCTGGCCAACGTCGACCAGCACTCGTGGCGGTCGGCCGCCGACCGGGTGCGTCAGTTGCCCGGCGTCGAGTGGATCGGCATCACGACCGGCCCGTCCGACTTCGTCGTGCTGGTACGCGCCCCCGACGTCGACCACCTCCGCGACGTCGTGCTCACCGGCTTCCAGGCCATCCCCGAGATCCGCTCCACCCAGAGCCTGTTCCTCCTCGACGAGATGTCGTCGGAGGGCGGGCGACTCGGCGCCTTGCCCGACTGAGGCGTCGCGTCTCGCGGCATGATTCCTGGATGGGTTGGGACGGCGACTCGTACCAGGCGCGCTTCGACGCCCTGGCGGCGGATGGCACCGATGTGCACGGCGAGGCGACCTTCGTCACGCGCTTCTCGCCGGCGAGCGTGCTCGACGCCGGGTGCGGGACCGGGCGGGTGGCGATCGAGCTGGCTCGGCGGGGCGTCGAGGTCGTCGGGGTCGACGCGGATGCGTCGATGTTGGCGACCGCCCGCCGCCTGGACCCGGACGTGGAGTGGGTCGAGGCCGACCTCGCCGGGTTCGATCTCGGACGGACGTTCGACGTGGTGGTGATGGCGGGGAACGTTCCGCTGTTCACGGCACCCGGCACCGAGGCCGACCTGGTGGCCGGGTGCGCCCGGCACGTCAGGACAGGGGGCGTGCTGGTGGCGGGGTTCCAAACCGACCGGGGGTACGGGCTGGAGGCCTACGACGCCGCGGCGGGCGCCGCCGGCCTCGTGTTGGCCGACCGGTTTGCCACCTGGGACGGCGACCCGTTCGACGGCGGCCCGTACGCCGTGTCCGTCCACCGCCGCCCGGCCGTCTGACTCGGGTCTGCCCGACCTCCGACTGTTCCTGTCACCGCCTTTGCGTATCATGCCTTCACGACTCGGAACCGGCCTCGAAGGTTCCCCTCCGTCCACGCCGGCCGTTGCGCCGGCTGCCACGAAGGAGAATCATGACGTCGAGAGCCGACGACCTGCGGTTCCGTGAACTCCTCACCGAGCGCCTCGGAGCCGAGGCCACCAACACACTCCTGGAGCGCCTGCCCGTGACACCCGTCAGCGATCTCGCCACCAAGGCCGACCTGGCCATCCTGCGCGGCGAACTCCTCGACGAGATGGGCAAGATCAGGGGCGACATCGGGACGCTTCGGGGCGAATTCGGTGACGTGAAGGGCGACATCGGGACGCTTCGGGGCGAGTTCGGTCAGCTCAAGGGTCAGTTCGGCGAGCTCCGAGGCGAGTTCGGCGAGCTCCGAGGCGAGTTCGGCGAACTCCGAGCCGACATCGCCGACACAATGCGCATCCAGACCTGGTACACGGCCGGACTGCTCGTCACCGCCGTCGGCGCCACGGCGGGCATCGTGGCGGCCATCGTCGGATAGCCCCTTGGCCGGATGTTCCGTCCGGGGTCGAGACCGACATGACCGAGGACGTGGTGCGCGAGGTCGCCCTCCCGCTCGGGCTCGTCGACACCAAGGTGTGCGCCGTCGACGACACCTGGTCGGGGCTCAAATTGGTGTGGCGATAGGAATTGCGCCAGAGCCCGCCCGGTTGAGGACTCCGTGACGCCAGACGCTGCAACCATCCACGCCCGCCGCTGGGCGATCCTCGCCGTCCTCAACCTCTCGCTCGTCCTCGTGGTGGCGGCGAACGCCTCCCTCAACGTGGCGCTGCCGTCGTTGGTGCGGGAACTCGACGCCAGTCACAGCGAGCTGCAGTGGATGGTCGACGCCTACGCCCTCGTCTTCGCCGGCCTCCTGCTGCCCATGGGCGCTCTCGGCGACCGCTTCGGGCGTAAGGGGATGCTCCAGCTCGGCCTCGGCATCTTCGCCTTCGGCGCCCTCTTCGCCACCCTCTCGACTCAGCCGTGGCACGTCGTCGCCTGCCGGTCGGTGATGGGCGTCGGCGCCGCCCTCATCATGCCGGCGACCCTCTCGATCATCACCAACGTCTTCCCGCCCCACGAGCGGGCGAAGGCGATCGCCATCTGGGCGGGCTTCGC
>DATLFW010000118.1:0-5552 GCA_035540775.1 Acidimicrobiia bacterium | reverse complement strand
GCCCCTGCTGGCGCAGTTGGAGGAGCTGGTCGACGACCCGTGCGGCCTCGGTGGCGGTGGGGTCGGCCTGGAGGAGGAGGCGGACGGCCTCTCGGCGGGCCGGGGCCGCCGAGCGCTTCCCGAGGCGGATGCAGGCCACGGCGTCGGCGGCGGTCACGGCGGCGAGGGCGGCGACGTCGGTGGCGATCTCCCGGTCGCCCTCCTCGATGGCCAGCCAGGCGGCGCGGGCGAACGACTCGGCTTTGCGCAGCAGTTCGACGCCTTCCACCGGTCCCCACCGGCGGGCAGCGTCCCGCTCGAAGTCGTACACCGTGCTCGCCATGCTCGAAAGGGTCGGCCGCCGGGTCGGGACGGGGCCGACGCACGTCTATTCCCCGCCCCGCTCGTGCCGAAACACCCGTTGCGCAGGAATTCCGCCCGGATTGCACGGACGTTCCTGTCACACCCCCTCGGTAGCATGAGGCGGCCATGCCTGACTTCGAACTGGTGTCCGAATACGCCCCCGCCGGCGACCAGCCCCTGGCGATCGATGCCCTCGCCCGCGGTCTCGACGAGGGCGCCCGGGCGCAGACGTTGCTCGGCATCACCGGCTCCGGGAAGAGCTTCACCATCGCCAACGTGATCGCCCGGGTGAACCGGCCCACGCTCGTCCTGGCCCCCAACAAGAGCCTGGCTGCCCAGTTGGCGGCCGAGTTCCGCGAGTTCTTCCCCCGCAACCGCGTCGAGTACTTCGTGTCGTACTACGACTACTACCAGCCCGAGGCCTACATCCCCTCGACCGATACCTACATCGAGAAGGACTCGTCGCGAAACGACGAGATCGACCGCCTCCGCCACTCCGCCACCAGCGCTCTCCTCACCCGGCGCGACGTGATCATCGTGGCCTCGGTCTCGGCCATCTACGGCCTCGGGTCACCCGAGGAGTACGGCCGCCACCTGCTCGTTGTCGAGCAGGGCGCCGAATACGACCAGCGTGAGCTGCTCCACCGGATGGTCGAGCTGCAGTACGACCGCAACGACTACGCGTTCGAGCGCAACAAGTTCCGCGTCCGGGGCGACACGGTGGAGGTCTGGCCGGCCTACGACGAGCACGCCGTGCGGGTGTCGATGTTCGGCGACGAGGTCGAGCGGATCACTGAGGTCGACCCCATCACGGGCGAGGTGGTGGCCGAGCTGCACAGCCTCGCCCTGTGGCCCGCCTCGCACTACGTCACCAGTCGCGAACGCCTCGAACGGGCCATGGAGACGATCCGGGAGGAGCTCGCCGACCGCCTCGCCTGGCTCGAGAAGCGCAACCGCCTCCTCGAAGCGCAGCGGTTGCGCATGCGCACCGAGTACGACCTCGAGATGATGCGGGAGGTCGGCGTGTGTTCGGGCATCGAGAACTACTCCCGTCACCTCGACGGCCGCTCGCCCGGCCAGCCGCCCTACACCCTCCTCGACTACTTCCCCGACGACTTCCTCTTCGTCGTCGACGAGAGCCACGTCGCGGTGCCCCAGCTGCGCGGCCAGTACGAGGGTGACCGCTCACGCAAGGACACGCTCGTCGAACACGGTTTCCGGCTGCCCTCCGCCATGGACAACCGCCCCCTCACCTTCGACGAGGTGATGAAGCGGGTCGGCCAGATGATCTTCATGAGCGCCACGCCCGGCCCCTACGAGATGGAGCACTCCGACCGGATCGTCGAGCAGATCGTGCGCCCGACGGGCCTCATCGACCCCGAGGTGCTCGTGCGGCCCACGAAGGGGCAGATCGACGATCTGGTCGGCGAGGTCCGGGCCCGGGTCGAGCGCGACCAGCGCGTCCTCGTCACGACGCTCACGAAGAAGATGGCCGAAGACCTCACCGACTACCTCCTCGAACTCGGCATCCGGGTCCGCTACCTCCACTCCGACATCGACACCATCGAGCGGGTCGAGATCCTGCGGTCCCTCCGCCTCGGCGAGTTCGACGTCCTCGTCGGCATCAACCTGTTGCGTGAGGGTCTCGACCTCCCCGAGGTGTCGCTGGTCGCGATCCTCGACGCCGACAAGGAGGGGTTCCTCCGCTCCGAGACGTCCCTCGTCCAGACCATCGGGCGGGCCGCCCGCAACGTCGAGGGGCAGGTGGTCATGTACGCCGACCAGATGACCGACTCCATGCAGCGGGCCATCTCCGAGACGCAGCGGCGCCGCCAACGTCAGATCGAGTTCAACCGTGAGCACGGGATCGACCCCCAGACGATCCGCAAGCGGGTCACCGACATCCTCGCCATGCTCCACGCCCGGCGCGACGACGAGGAGCGGCGGGTTCTGGCGCGCCGGGTCCGCTCCGACCTGGCCGGCATGCCGAAGGGCGACCTGGAGCGCCTGATTCGTACGCTGGAAGACGACATGCGGGCGGCGGCCAAGGAACTCCGGTTCGAGGACGCCGCCCGGATCCGAGACGAGATCGACGAGCTCCGCACGGAACTCGCTCCCACCGCCTAGGGGCAGCAGGGCAGGCAGATGGCCAAGAAGCAGCAAGCGGCGCCCACGCGCCACTCCGTCCACGACACGATCGTCGTGCGGGGCGCCCGCGAACACAATCTCAAGTCGGTCGATCTCGAACTCCCGCGCGACAAGCTGATCGTCTTCACCGGACTCTCCGGCTCGGGGAAGTCGTCCCTCGCCTTCGACACCATCTACGCCGAGGGCCAGCGCCGCTACGTCGAGTCGCTGTCGTCGTACGCCCGCCAGTTCCTGGGTCAGATGGACAAGCCCGACGTCGACTTCATCGAGGGGCTCTCCCCGGCGATCTCGATCGACCAGAAGTCGGCGTCGCACAACCCCCGTTCGACGGTCGGCACCATCACCGAGATCTACGACTACCTGCGGCTGCTCTACGCCCGCATCGGCGTGCCGCACTGCCCCCAGTGCGGCCGGGTCATCAGCCGGCAGACGCCCCAGCAGATCGTCGACCGCGTCCTCGAACTCCCCGACGACACCCGGTTCCAGGTGCTGGCTCCGGTCGTGCGCGGGCGGAAGGGCGAGTACGAAGGGCTCCTCGACGAGCTGGCCAAGCAAGGGTTCAGCCGCGCCGTCATCGACGGCGAACTGCACGAGCTCGCCGACCTCGGCGATCTCAAGCTGGAGCGCTACGAGCAGCACACGATCGAGGTCGTCGTCGACCGCCTCGTCCGCCGCCCCGGCATCGAGCGGCGGCTGGCCGACTCCCTCGAGACGGCCCTCCGCCTCGCCGACGGGGTGGCCGAGATCCAGATCGTCCCCCGCGACGGCGAAGACCTTGGTGACCAGCCCGAGAAGCTCACGTTCTCCGAGCACCTGGCGTGCGCCGAGTGCGGGCTGTCGTTCGAGGAGCTCGCCCCCCGCAACTTCTCCTTCAACTCGCCCTACGGCGCCTGCTCGCGTTGCGACGGCCTCGGCACGCAGTTCGAGGTCGACGAGGAGCTGGTGGTCCCCGACTTCGACAAGTCGATCAACGACGGCGCCATCGCCCCGTGGTCTGGGTTCCGGGGCAAGTACTTCTCCCTGCTCCTCTCCAGCCTGGCCGCCGAGGAGGGCTTCGACCTCGACACGCCGTGGAAGAAGCTGTCGAAGAAGCACCGGGCCCTCGTCCTCCACGGCAGCGGTGGCGAGCGGCTCCAGGTGTCGTACCGCAATCGGCGCGGCCGGCAGCGTTCGTTCAACACCCGCTACGAGGGCGTCATCCCGTGGGTGAAGCGCAAGCACGACGAGGCCGAGAGCGAGTCGATGCGCGAGGCGATGGAGGGCTACATGCGCCTCGTCCCCTGCCTCGAATGTGAGGGCGCCCGGCTGCGTCCCCTCTCGCTCGCGGTCACGGTGGGGGAGCGCAACATTCGGGAGGTCTGCGACCTCTCCATCCGCGACTGCGCCGAGTTCTTCGCCGGGCTCCACCTGAGCGAGCGGGAGAAGCTCATTGCCGAGCGCGTGCTGAAGGAGGTCAACGAGCGCCTCCGGTTCCTCGTCGACGTCGGGCTCGAATACCTCACCCTCAACCGCACGTCGGGCACGCTCGCCGGAGGCGAGGCCCAGCGGATCCGCCTCGCCTCGCAGATCGGCAGCGGCCTGGTTGGCGTCCTCTACGTCCTCGACGAGCCGTCGATCGGCCTCCACCAACGCGACAACCGCCGCCTGCTCGAGACGCTCCTGCGCCTGCGCGATCTCGGCAACACCGTCATCGTCGTCGAACACGACGAGGACACCGTGCGGGCCGCCGACCACATCGTCGACATCGGTCCCGGCGCTGGCGAGCACGGCGGCGAAGTGGTCGTCGAAGGCAGCCTCGACGACCTCCTCACCTCGAAGCGCTCCGTCACCGGCGACTACCTGGCGGGTCGGCGCACCATCGCCGTCCCGGAGCAGCGCCGGACGCCCGATCCCAAGCGAACGCTGGTCGTGAAGGGGGCGCGCGAACACAACTTGAAGGACATCGACGTCGCCATCCCGCTCGGCCTCTTCGTCTGCGTCACCGGCGTGAGCGGAAGCGGGAAGTCGACGCTGGTCGGCGAGACCCTTTCGCCCGCCCTCATGAAGACCATCTACCGCTCCCGCGTCGTGCCCGGGAAGCACGCCAAGCTCGAGGGCATCGAACACCTCGACAAGGTCATCAACGTCGACCAGAGCCCGATCGGCCGCACGCCCCGGTCCAACCCCGCCACCTACACCGGCGTCTTCGACAAGATCCGCGCCCTGTTCGCCGCCACGCCGGAGGCCAACGTCCGGGGCTACAAGCCGGGCCGGTTCTCGTTCAACGTCAAGGGCGGGCGGTGCGAGGCGTGCGCGGGCGACGGCACCATCCGCATCGAGATGCACTTCCTTCCTGACGTCTACGTGCCGTGCGAGGTGTGCAAGGGCGCCCGCTACAACCGCGACACCCTCGACATCACCTGGAAGGACCGCAACATCGCCGAGGTCCTCGACATGCCGGTCGACGAGGCGCTGGAGTTCTTCGCCGCCCAGCCAACCATCGCCCGCCACCTCCAGACGCTCCACGACGTCGGCCTCGGCTACATCCGCCTCGGCCAGCCCGCGCCGCAACTGTCCGGCGGCGAGGCGCAACGCGTGAAGCTCAGCCTCGAACTCGGCAAGCGAGCGACGGGCCAGACCCTCTACATCCTCGACGAGCCGACCACGGGCCTCCACTTCGAAGACATTCGCCGCCTCCTCGGCGTCCTCACCCGCCTGGTCGAGGCGGGCAACACCGTGCTCGTGATCGAGCACAACCTCGACGTCATCAAGACCGCCGACTGGATCGTCGACCTCGGACCCGAGGGCGGCGCCGAGGGCGGACGGATCGTCGCCGAGGGTCCGCCGGAGGTCGTGGCAGAGACGGCCGGCTCCTACACCGGGAAGTTCCTTTCCGAGATCCTGATGACGGCGTGAGCCTCGAACACTGGGAGCGCCACGCGGGCTGGTGGCAGGACGAGTTCACCGCCGGCGCCGACCCCGAGTACGAGGAGCAGATCCTGCCACTGGTCACCGAGTTCCTCGACCGCGCCGAGCGGGTGCTGGAGATCGGGGCGGGGGAGGGGCAGGTGTCGCGGGCGCTC
>DATLFW010000117.1:0-3462 GCA_035540775.1 Acidimicrobiia bacterium | reverse complement strand
GCCCTGCGCCGCCTGCGCGAACCGCACCGGGGCGAGAGCGTCGACGCCGACCTCGCCGCCGACGCCGCCTCCGAGCCGCCCGTCCCCTTCACCGAGGCGCGCCGCCAGCTCTTCGCCGTCCGGTCGCTCCGCCGCACGTGGACGTCGGCGTTCTTCCTCGGGTTCGGCGTCCTCTCGCTCCCCCAGCTCGTGTCGCTCTTCTACGAGAAGGTGTACGCCTTCGGCCCCCTCGGGCGCGGCTTCGCCCAGTTCACCTTCGGCGCCGGGACGGTCGCCGGGCTGTTCATCGGGGAACGGCTCGCATCGGCGGCCCTCGCCCGCGACGACGTGTCGCGCCTGGCCAAGATCTCCGGATTCTCGGGAGTGTGGCTGGCGTTCGGTCTCGTCGCCATGGCCCTCGCACCGTGGGCGCCCCTGTCGCTGGTGTTCGCCTTCGTCCTCGCCCTCGGCATCGGGTCGTACCAGCCCGCCTACTTCCCGCTCGTCGGCCTCGTGACGCCCGCACGCGTCCGGTCGCAGGCCTACGCCTACGCGATCCTCTTCCTCGGCGGTGGCGCCGTCCTGGGCCTGCCGCTCTTCTCGATCGGCGACAACGAGGGGTACCGCACGGCGATCACCGTGCTGGCGCTGTTCGTCGGCACTTCCGGCCTCGTCGGGGCGTCGGCGTGGCGCTTCGTCCGGCGCGACGTCGACCAGGCCCGGGCCACGCTCGCCACAGCGGCCGGGATCCGCGACGAGCTGGCCGCCGAGGGCGACCGCTCGCTCCTCGTCTGCCGGGGCGTCGAAGTCGCCTACGACCAGGTGCAGGTCCTGTTCGGCGTCGACCTCGAAGTCTCGGAGGGCGAGATCGTCGCCCTGCTCGGCACCAACGGCGCGGGAAAGTCGACGCTCCTGAAGGCGGTGAGCGGTGTCGTCGACCCGATCGGCGGGGCGATCTTCTTCGACGGCCGCGACATCACCCATGCCGACGCCGTGCAGTCGACGCAGATGGGGATCATCCAGGTCCCGGGCGGGAAGGCCGTCTTCCCGACCCTCACCGTCGCCGAGCACGTCCGGGCCGCCGGGTGGCTCTACCGCGACGACCCTGCATATCTCCGCCAGGCGACCGAGGAGGTGCTCGAGACCTTCCCCCGCCTGCGCGAACGCTGGGACCAGATGGCGGGCAACCTCTCGGGCGGCGAGCAGCAGATGCTCGCCCTCGGCATGGCGTTCATCGCCAAGCCTCGGTTGCTCATGATCGACGAGCTGTCGCTCGGTCTGGCTCCCTCCATCGTCGAGCAACTTCTCGTGATCGTCCGGCGCATCCGGGAGCAGGGCACCGCCATCATCCTGGTGGAGCAGTCGATCAACGTGGCCCTCACCGTGGCCGACCGGGCGTACTTCCTGGAGAAGGGCGAGGTGCGCTTCGAGGGCGATACCGCCGAACTGCTCGAGCGAGACGACATCGTGCGATCGGTGTTCCTCGAGGGCGCCACCTCGTCGGGTTCCCGGCGGGGGCGGCCCGCGACCGCACCTGCCCACGCCCGCAACGGCAACGGGGCGCACGCCGGCGAGCGGCCGGTCGTCCTCGAGGTCTCGGGGCTCGTCAAGCGGTTCGGTGGGATCCGGGCCGTCGACAACGTCGACCTGGTGCTCCACGACGGGGAAGTGCTCGGCCTGATCGGCCCGAACGGCGCCGGGAAGACGACCATCTTCGACCTGATCTCGGGTTTCCTCACCCCCGACGCCGGCACCATCGAACTGGTCGGCCACGACGTCACCCAGGCGTCACCGCAGCGGCGGGCGTGGCTCGGCCTCGGCCGGTCGTTCCAGGACGCCCGTCTGGTGCCGTCGCTCACGGTGGCCGAGAACATCGCCCTCGGCCTCGAGCGCCACCTCGAGGTGCGCGACCACGTGGCGGCCGGGATGGGACTGCCCCTCGTGGTGCAGCAAGAGGAGGACGTCGCCTGGACGGTCGAGGATCTCGTCGAACTCCTCAACCTCGGCGCCTTCCGGGACAAGTTCGTCCGCGAGTTGTCGACCGGATCCCGCCGCATCGTCGACCTGGCCATGTGCATCGCCCACGACCCGCGGGTGCTCCTCCTCGACGAGCCGTCGTCGGGAATCGCGCAGCGTGAGACCGAGGCGCTCGGGCCGCTGCTCAAGCGGATCCAGGAGGAGACGGGATGTGCGCTCCTCGTGATCGAGCACGACATGCCGCTCATCACCTCGATCTCCGACGAGATCATGGCGCTCGAACTGGGCGCACCGATCGTCCAGGCCCCGCCGGACGAGGTCGTGCGCAACCCGCGGGTCGTCGCCTCCTACCTGGGCGGCGACCCGGCGGCCGTCCGCCGTTCGGGTGCTCCGGCGCCCCGCCGCCGGCGCCGCCCGGCCGCAGCGGGGAGGGCCAAGCGATGAGGGTGCGGCGGACGCTGGCAGCGCTCCCGCTCTGCCTGGCATGGGTGGTGGCTCTCGGCTGGCTGCCGGGGGGCTCGGCGGGCGCCGCCGACCTCTCCGGATGGGGTTGGTGGTGGCGAGCCCAGGCGGGGCTGCTCGGCACCGAGGTGCCGCCGCCACCGAACGTGCCCGAGGACGGGTTGGCGGTCGGCGCCGGTCCCGACGGAGCGGTGGCAGTGGCCGCCGTGCGGTACGAGCTGCCCGACGGCGAGTCGGCGCAGTCGCTCACGCTGACCGTCGCCGAGGGTGGCGACATCGGCGGTGAGCAGGCGACGGTGGCCGCCTGCCCCCCAGCCGTCCGATGGGCGTCGGCACAGGCCGGACGGTGGGACATGCGACCCGAAGCCAACTGCGACACGGCGTCGGTCCAAGGGATCCGCTCCGACGACGGGGCAACCTGGACCTTCCCGGTGGCCCCGCTCGTCGCCGACGGGGTCGTCGACGTCGTCCTCGTCCCGGGGGCCGAGACCCCCGACGGCAACCCTTCACCCGGCTTCCAGCTGGCGTTCGAGGCTCCCGCCGCCGACTCGCTGGCCGTGACTGGGTCGTCGACGACCCAGCCGATCACCACCGCGACGACGCCACCCTCGTCGGGTGGTGGTGGCGGAGGCACCTTCCCGTCGTCGGGAGGCTTCAGCGCGCCGACCATCCCGCCGGTCGAGACGTTCACGCCGGCCGAGGGCGGCGACACCGGGGCCGCCGGCCAGGCGTTCGAGACAGCGGCCGCGCCGCTCGACCCGGAGTCCGACGAGGGCCGCGCCCTCGGCGTGCTGTTGCTGGCCGGCACGGCCGTCGTCGGCGTCCTGAGCGGCCGCCAGCCCGCCCGGGCGCCGCGGCTGTTGGGGAACGTGACGTCTTCGAGTTCTTCGCGTCCGAGCGCACCGACCGCCGAACCCTCCGTCGGCGGCCTCGGGCGGTTCTCCCGGCCCCGCACAGGATCGCCGCCCCGCCTGATGTAACCGGGCGACGCGCCCCATTCCCCCTCTTGGGGGACTCCGCTCCACATACCGCGCGCAACTCCCC
>DATLFW010000116.1:0-2314 GCA_035540775.1 Acidimicrobiia bacterium | reverse complement strand
GTCGTGCCGAATTCGGCATTCGGGATCCTCAACGGCCGAAGGACGACCAGCGCGAACGGCCAATTCCGGGGCGATCGCCCGGCCGGAGTCGTACAGACTCTGCCCATGGATGTCTCCGAGCACCTTGCCGCTCCTGACGAGCACCTCGACCCGGTGATCGCAGCGACCTACGACCGGTCCCTGGCCGATCGGTTCAGTCCGGAGACGGTCGCTGCGACCGTGGAGTTCCTCGCTGCTCTTGCCGGCGATGGCCCGGTCGTCGAGTTTGCCGTCGGGACGGGACGCATCGCGCTCCCGCTCGCCGCGACCGGCGTACCGGTCTTCGGGATCGACTTCTCAGAGCCGATGCTCGCCGAGCTTCAGCGGAAGCCCGGCGCCGACCGGGTCGCTCTCACCGTCGGCGACATGACCACTGCGAGGGTGTGTTCCGACGCCTCGCTCGTGTATCTCGTGTTCAACACCATCGGCAACCTCCGGACGCAACGCCAGCAAGTGGCGTGCTTCCGAAACGCTGCCGCGCATCTCCGCCCGGGCGGCCGCTTCGTGATCGAGAACGGAACGCCGCAGATCCACCGGCTCCCAGCTGGCGAATCGATCCTCGCCGTCGACGTCTCCCCCCAGCATCTCGGCTTCGACGAGTACGCAGACCGCGTGAACCAGATCCTGATCTCACACCACTCCTTCGTGGAGGGCGGCAAGGTCCGAGTGCTGTCCGGCGCGTTTCGATACGTGTGGCCCTCGGAGCTCGATCTCATGGCCGAGTTGGCAGGGATGACGCTCGAAGCCCGCTGGTCCACCTGGCGCCGAGACCCCTACTCTGCGGACTCCCCGTCGCACGTTTCGGTCTGGCGCAAGGGGAAGCACGGAGGCTGACGACCAATGGCACTTCGACGGATGGACAACGTCGGGATCGTCGTCGAGGACCTCTCGGGGGCGATCGAGTTCTTTCTCGAGCTCGGCCTCGAACTCGAAGGGCGAGGCGACATCGAAGGCGAATGGGCTGGACGGGTCACCGGCCTGCACCCGATGCGTGTCGAGATCGCCATGATGCGCACGCCGGACGGCCACAGCCGACTCGAACTCTCGCGTTTCGTCACGCCCGCGCCGGTCGCCGATCACCGGACCGCACCGGTGAATGCCCTCGGCTACCTGCGCGTCATGTTCACCGTCGACGACATCGACGAGACACTCGCCCGGCTCAGCGAGCGCGGGGCGCAACTCGTGAGTGACGAGGTGGTCCAGTACGAGGACATGTATCGCCTCTGCTACATCCGAGGGCCAGAGGGGCTCCTGATCGGGCTGGCCGAAGAACTCGCCTGACAGCGTCTCGTCACCGGCGACGCTTGTGCCGGCGACGTCATCCGCCCTTCGAGGGCGTCAGGTCGTCGGGGTACGTGATCTCGATCTCGGTGATCGTCTTGGGGAAGTCGGACCGGTTGTTGGTGAGGAAGCGGTCGGCGCCGGCGGCGACGGCAGTCGCCTCGTCCACCGGGCGGAGGTCGAGACGGCCGAGGAGCGCTCCCAGCTCGTCAAGCTCGTCGGTGGCGGCCTCGCGAAACGGCTTGGTCAGTAACTCGGGGATGAGGAGGACGGAGGCGACGCCGGCGACGACACCGGTAGTTTCGACGGACTCGAGGGGAAACAAGGCCCGGACGCGCCGCCCGAGCGGGTGGTCGCGCACGGCCGCGTAGATCAAGACGTCGGCGTCGAAGGCGTCCACGGACCCGTGATCTTGGCGCTATCGGTGCGAGCGAGTCGCGCGGACGTCGGCGACGAGCGCCTCAGCCTGCCGCTCACTCAGCGTCGGGCGTCGGAGGCGGCGCCCTCTCGCCCGCGCGACGACCTCGCGAAGCCGCTCAGCGGCAGCCAGAGCTTCGTCGGCCCGTCGTGTTCGCAGCGCGTCCGGTCGCACGACCACGGCGACGGGGGTGCCGTGGCGGGTCAGCGTCACCTCTTCGCCTGCCCGCACACGGTCGAGGATCTCGGGAAGGGCGGCTCGGGCCTCGGTGACGGTCATCGTCGTACCCATGCCGTGATTGTACAGCAGCGTACAGATCTGTACAATGGCTTGGCACGACGCTCGACCCGGGTCGTCGCCCTAGGATCCGTGGCCGTGCTCACGCCGTTCGACGACTACCCGATCCACCAGACGCCCCTGCCCGTGGCGCATCCCGTCGGCGGCGATCCCAACCACTACGACCGCTACTTCTTCAACGGCTACACCGGCGACCTCTACTTCGCCGTCGCCATGGGCCTCTACCCCAACCGGGGCGTCATCGACGCCGCCTTCAGCGTGGTGCACGACGGGATCCAG
>DATLFW010000115.1:0-5231 GCA_035540775.1 Acidimicrobiia bacterium | reverse complement strand
CTTGTACCGGGCGAGCCGACCGGCGGCGTGGTCGCGCAGGGCTTCGAGCGACGGGGGTTCGTGCGGTCGGCGGGGGACGACGACGGCGACGCCGATCTCGCCCATCACGTCGTCGGCACGGGGCACGACGGCGACGTCGCCGACGTCGGGGTGGGCGGCCAGCACGGCCTCGACTTCCGCCGGGTGGACGTTGTAGCCGCCCCGCACGTACATCTCCTTGCTCCGCCCGACGAGGTGGAGCCGTCCCCGGTCGTCGATCCATCCCAGGTCGCCGGTGCGTACCCCGCCGCCGGGGAGGAACGTCGCTCGGGTCGCCTCGGGCGCTTCCCAGTAGCCCGACGCGACGGCGGGGGAAGCGAGGCACACCTCACCCTCCTCGCCCGATGGCAGCTCGGCGCCGTCGGCATCGCGGATGGTCACCGTCACCCCCGTGAGGGCGCGCCCGACGGTCTCCTCGGAGTCTTCGGGCGGGTCGTCGAGTGCGGTGCCCGTCCCGATCCCGGCTTCCGTGCACGAGTAGCGAATGAGCACGGGGCAGCCCAGTCGCGCCCGGGCCTCACGCACCAGGGCCGGAGTGGCGGGGCCGCCCCCGACCACGACGACCTTCACCGACGAGAGGTCGTAGGCGTCGAAGTCGGGCTGGCGGAGCATGAGCGCCACCTGGGTCGGGATGCCGCCGAGCATCGACATGCGGTGCTCCGAGACGAGCGCCAGGGCGTCGGCGGCCCGCCACCGCTCCATGAGATGGGTGACGCCGCCCTGGTGCAGCTTCCCCGGGAGCTTCGTGGTCGGGCCGAGGTGGGCGAGCGACGTTCCCGCCAGTGTCACCCCGCCGTCGCCCCAACGGTTGCCGGTGTCGACGAGGGTGACGTGGGCGAGCTGCCGTCCGCCGAACACGGCCCCCTTCGGGGTGCCCGTCGTGCCGGACGTGAACACGATGGCGACCGGGCGGTCGGGGTCCTCGGGGAGTGGGCGAGGGGCGTCGTCGGCCACCCGGAGGTCGGACAGGACGCCGTCCGCGTGCTCGGCGGGCGTGACGGTCACGACCTCGGCGTCGCCGGTCGGCACGCCGTCGAGGAGGTCGCCGGTGGCGAGGACGAGCCGGGGGCCGGCGAGGTCGAGGACCGCCGCTCGCTCGGGCGCCGCGAGCCGGGCGTTCACGGCCGCCGTCACCGCTCCCACCTTGGCGGCAGCGAGGTAGGCGACGACGTGCTCGGGGATGGAGGGGAGGACGAGCGACACGACGTCGCCTTCCCCGATGCCCAGGCTGGTCAGCCCGACTGCCACTTCGTCCGACAGCCGGTCGAGATCGCGGTACGAGACCGACCAACCGGCTGGCGTGACGTAGGCAGTACGATCGCCGAAACGACGAGCCGCCTCGCTCGCCACCCGGCCGATCATCGGGCCGGTCCTCGGCGAGCACGGGGGGCGGGTCCCCGACCGTGGGAGGAGCCGCGGTGGTCGCAGCCCAACGTTCGCCGGAGCGCGCACCTGGCACGCCCGCGGCGGAGCGCGAGCTGCGCGCCCGGGGCCGTCGCACGATGGCAAAGCTGCTCGATGCCGGCATGGCCGTGCTCGGGGAGCATGGGTACCACGCCACCCGGGTCGACGACATCGTGCGGCGTGCCCGCACCTCGCACGGCACCTTCTACCTCTACTTCGCGAACAAGGAAGACCTCGTCCGCACCCTCGGCGAGGAGTGCGTCGACGAGATCACGCGGGTGGTCAACGATCTCGGCCCGGTTGACCGCGGGCCGGGGGGCGTGGCGGAGCTGCGGGAGTGGCTGGGGCGTTGGAAGGCCACCTACGAGCGCTACGGCCCCGTCATCCGGGCATGGATGGAAGACCACGTCCCCGACAAGGCGCTCGTGCAGATCGGCGGCCGGGCGTACCAGGAGATCTCCCGGGCCCTCCGAGCGCGCATCGCCGAGGCGGCGCCGTCGCACGTCGACCCCAAGCTGGCGGCCATCGCCATGCTGGCGATGATCGAGCGGGCCTTCTACTACGTGCTGTCGCGGTCGCTGGCCATCGACGAGGAGGAACTCCTCGACACGTTGGCCGTGATGATCCATCGCGGATTCTTCGGCGGCGACGGCGCCTGAGCCCTCACTCGCTTTCGGCCGTTTTCCGCCGTCCACACGACGATGAACGGCCGAAAGGGGCGGCTGGTCGTCGAACGTCGGCTCAGCCGGCACCGAGGATCACCGTGCTGGCCGAGCAGAACCAGCCGCCGGTGCCGTTCACGCACGCCAGCTCGGCGCCGTCGACCTGACGGGGCCCGCACTCGCTCCGCAGCTGCTTGACGGCCTCGACGAGCAAGAACATCCCGCGCATGCCTGGGTGGCAGGAGGACAGTCCACCGCCGTCGGTGTTGGTCGGGAGCGCCCCGCCGACCCGCAGCTTGCCGTCCTCCACGAAGGGCCCGCCCTCGCCCTTCTCGCAGAAGCCGAGGCCCTCGAGGCTGAGGAGCACCATCGACGTGAAGGCGTCGTAGATCTGGCAGACGTCGACGTCGGCTGGTGTGACGCCGGCGCGCTCGAAGGCGAGCTTGCCGGAGCGGGCGGCGGGAGACTCGGTGAAGTCGTCCCACTCGCTCATCGTCGTGTGGGAGATCGCTTCGCCGGTTCCGAGCACCCAGACTGGCGCCTTCGCGCAGTCGCGGGCCCGCTCCTCCGAGGTGAGGACCACCGCGCCGCCGCCGTCGGAGCGGATGCAGCAGTGGAGGGTGGTGAAGGGGTCCGCCACCAGCGGCGCGCTCTGCACGTCCTCGATGGTGAGTGGGTCCTGGTAGTAGGCGTCGGGGTTGAGCGACGCGTTGTAGCGGGCCGAGACGGCGATCTCGGCGAGTTGCTCGATGGTCGTCCCGAACTCGTGCATGTGGCGGCGGGCGACCATGGCGTACTTGGAGATCAGGGTGTGCCCGAAGGGGGCGTCGAACTGGACGGGCCCCCGGGTGCCGAAGGAGAGGTTGGCGGTGCGGCGCTTCTTCTTGAGATCGGCGCGCGTGGTGGAGCCGTAGGCGAGGACGATCGTCTCGTAGAGGCCGTCGGAGATGGCCGCCGCCGCGTGCTCGACCATGAACTCCCACGTGGAGCCGCCCACGCCCGTCGAGTCGGCGTAGAGCGGCTTGATTCCCATGTATTCCGCGACCTCGATGGGGGCCAGGATTCCCATGCCCGTCGAGCCGAAGCCGTCGATGTCGTCCTTGGTGAGCCCGGCGTCGGCGATCGCCCGGCTGGCCGCCTGCTGGTGGAGCTGGAACGGCGACTTGTCGTCGACCCGTCCGCAGTCGGACAGGGCCGCCCCCACGATCGCCACCCGCCGCTTGCTCACGTCGTTTGTCTCCTCACGTCTTCGTGTGTGCGTACCACGTCGCGCTATACGCGACCTGGTACGCACACGATGATGGTCAGCGGAGGCGCCATTCGATGCGCTCGCCGGTGGCGAAGCGCTCCTGGCCCTCGCGGATCGAGTCCTGGTTGGTGCCGAGCCCGATGTAGGCGTACGCCTCGGCGAGCGCCTGCGACCGGGTCGTCTCGAGCGCCATCCAGATCGCCCGGAGGGTTCCTTGGATGGCGAGGGGCGGCGCCGAGGCGATGGCCTTCGCCGCCCAGTCGGCCTTGGCCCGCAGGTCGTCGAGGTCGGAGGCGAGCTCGCTCACGAGGCCGATCTCGTGGGCCCGCTTGGCCGACATGCGCTCCCAGTTGCCGAGCAGTGAGAGGCGCATGATCTCGTGGAACGGCATCTTCGAGAGCATGTGGATCGGTTCGAAGGCCGCCGTCATGCCGTAGGTGACGTGCGGGTCGAAGAAGGTGGCGTGCTCGACCGCGATGACGAAGTCGACCTCGCCCAGCATGTAGAAGGCGCCGCCGCATGCCATGCCGTTGACGGCGGCGATGACCGGCTTCCAGAGGTCGTTGGTCTTGGGGCCGATGTCTTCGCCCGGGTCGTCGAACATGAACGGCGTCGACCCCGACCCGACGTGGCGGGCGCGCTCGCCGTCGGAGCCCATGGTCTCGGTGCGGTCGATGCCCGTGCAGAAGGCCTTCTCGCCCGCTCCGGTCAGCACGACGCAGCGCACGTCGTCGTTGCGCCGCAGGGACCGCCACAGGTCGCGCAGCTCGAGCTGCATCGTGGAGTTGAAGGCGTTGTGGACGTCGGGCCGGTTGAGCGTCACCCAGGCGACGCCGTCGGACTCCTCGTAGAGCAGCGTCTCGTGTTCGGCCACGTGGTCTCCCCGGGCATTGGGCGGTCGGTCTCGGCGCCCCGGAGCATACGCTGACACGAGCGTCAGGATTCAGCCCGGCCGCCCACCCAACTTGGCCCCGGGAGCCGCGCATAGCCCTGCACAAAGGGCCAAGAACGAGAGCGAAGCGGACAACACTGTCCTGGGGGGTGCACACCGGCGCGATCGTCCCGCGACGATGCGGTCGTGCACTGGTTCACGGGAGGAAGTGGTCGGCGCTCGGCGGCGCGCGGCGCCTCGGTGCTCGTCGCTCTCACGCTCGTCGCCGGCGCGTGCACGGGTGGCGGCGCGGACACGACGTCCGTCGACGAGGCGGAGCGGGCCCGGGACGTCAGCGAACCGGGATGGCGACTCGATCCCGCCCGGCGCTACGCCGTCGGCCGTATCGAGCGGGCCTTCGTCGACCAGAGCCGCCCGACGGCCGCCAACGGCGCCTATCCGGGGGCACCGGAGCGCCGGCTCGAGGCGACCATCTTCTATCCGGCCGAGGGCGCTCCCGATCGCTTCCCGCCCGGACGCCCCGCCGGCCGTGGCCGACGGCCCGTTCCCGGCGCTCGTGTTCGTCCACGGCTTCACCGGCTTCGCCCTCGCCTACATGAACCTGCTGACCGAGGTGGCCTCGCACGGCTACGTCGTGATTGCTGCCGACGAGCCCCTGACGAACCGGAACGCCCCCGGCGGCCCGTTCATGCTCGACGTGCGCAACCAGCCCGGCGACGTGTCGTTTCTCACCGGACAGGCGGCGCGCCTGAACGTCGTCGGTCCACTTGCCGGCATGGTCGACGGCGAGCGAGTGGGCGTCGGGGGTCACTCCCTCGGCGCCATCACCACCCTCATGGCGACCTACAACACGTGCTGCGCCGACGACCGGATCGACGCCGCGATTGCCCTGGCGGGGGCGGCCGTCTTCGGGCCGCCGGAGGGGCGGTGGTTCCGCGGTTCGGGCGCCCCGCTCCTCATGGTGCACGGCGAGGACGACCCGCTG
>DATLFW010000114.1:0-3654 GCA_035540775.1 Acidimicrobiia bacterium | reverse complement strand
CGTAACCGCTCGGTCACCCGATCCGGAATTTCGGTCGCCGTTCACCTCCGGTTCACCATCGGGATGACGTCTCGCTACCCGAGGCCCGTAACGTCATTCGTGACAATACGAATCATCCAAATGCGCGGCCCCTACGGCCCGTCAACCCAGGGAGGGATCCCACGTGCGAATCCGACGTTTCAGCAGGCTGCTCATCCTGCTGACGGCAGTGTCGCTCGTCGCCGCCGCATGCGGCGACAACGACGAGATCACCGAAGCCGGCGGTGACAACGCCGGCAACACCAGCGGGGCCTCCGGCGACGTCGTCGTCTCCGGTTCGTCGACCGTGGAGCCGATCAGCGCGCTCAACGGCGAGCTCTTCTCCGAACAGAACCCGAACGTCGCTGTGACGGTCGACGGGCCCGGCACCGGCGACGGCTTCGAGCTCTTCTGCAACGGTGAGACCGACATCTCCAACGCGTCTCGCGCCATCAAGGAAGAGGAGGCGGCGGCGTGTGAGGAGAACGGCGTCGAGTACGTCGAACTGAAGGTCGCCATCGACGGCATCTCGGTCCTCTCCTCGCCCGACAACGACGCCGTCGAGTGCCTGGGCTTCCCCGACCTCTACGCCCTGCTCGGACCCGAATCCGACGGGTTCTCCAACTGGTCGGACGCCAACGACCTGGGTGAGGAGCTGGGGTCTGAACACACGCCGTACCCCGACGCCGAACTCGTGGTGACGGCACCCGGTGAGGAGTCCGGTACCTACGACTCCTTCGTCGAGATCGCCCTCGAGGGCATCGCCGAGGAGCGGGGCCAGGAGGCCGTGACCCGCAAGGACTACACCGCCTCCCCGAACGACAACGTCATCATCGAGGGCATCTCGGGGTCGCCGTCGTCGCTCGGTTGGGTGGGCTACGCCTTCTACGTCGAGAACCAGGACCAGGTCAAGGCGATCGACATCCAGGGCGAGGAAGGCGGCTGCGTCACGCCGACCGACGAGACGATCGCGAACGGCGAGTACCCGCTCTCGCGCTCGCTCTACATCTACGTCAACACGACGAAGGCCGCCGAGAACCAGGCGGTCAGCGACTACGTCGACTTCTACCTCTCCGACGACGGTCGTGAGACGGTCTCCGAGGTGGGCTACGTACAGCTCACGGACGACGAGTGGCAGGCGACGGTCGACGCTTGGGAGCAGGCCAAGGCCTGAGGTCGCCACGTCAAGGGCGTCTCTCGAGAGGCGGGCGTCGGGGCTCCGCGACGCCCGCCTCCTCCCTGTGTTCGCTCGGTTCCGCATCGGTCGGACCGACGACTAGCGTCTGGGCGTTTCCATGAGCCAAGCACCGCCTCCCGCCATTCTGTCCTCAGAGGAACACCCGCTCGTCGGGAGCCGGGCGCGCCACCGTCGCGAGGCCGGCATCCGCTGGGTCTTCCTCGGGGCGGCCCTCACCTCGATCCTCATCAGCGTCCTCATCGTGGCCTCGCTGATCGAGGAGGCCAGCGCGTTCCTCACGTCCGTCGACCTCTCGGCGCTGTGGGGAGACGGCTGGTTCCCGCGGCGGGGACTCTTCGACGTCAAGACGATCGTGGTCGGCTCCCTCCTCGTGACCGGGATCGCCATGCTGGTGGCCGCGCCGCTCGGGCTGGCGGCGGCCATCTACCTCTCGGAGTACGCCCGATCGGGCACCCGGCGTTTCGTGAAGCCCGTCCTCGAGATCCTGGCCGGCATCCCGAGCGTCGTCCTCGGGTTCTTCGCCCTCACCTGGATCAGCCCCAACCTCGTCGCTCCCTTCTGCGGTGGTCGTTCACTCTTCAACCTCGCGGCCGCCGGCATCGGCGTCGGTGTCCTGGTGACGCCGCTCGTCGCCTCGGTGTCCGAAGACGCTCTGCGTGCGGTACCCGCGTCTCTCCGGGAGGCGTCGTACGGGCTCGGCGCCCGAAAGTTGGCGACGACCCTCCGGGTCGTCATCCCAGCGGCCGTGTCGGGCCTCGTCGCCGCCATGATCATCGCCGTCTCGCGCGCCATCGGAGAAACGATGGTCGTGGTGATCGCAGCCGGCGGGTCTGGCAACGCGCCCTTCACCGCCGACGTGTGCAGCCCCGGTCAGACCATGACGGCAGCGATCGCGTCCATTGCCAGCGGCACCGACCAAGTGAAGGGGGCGACCAACGCCTTCCAGAGCCTCTTCTTCGTTGGGCTCCTCCTCTTCGTCATCACGTTCGTCCTCAACGTGGCCGGCGAGCGCTTCGTGCGCCGCGTCCGGCAGCGCTACTAGGAGCGGCATGGCAACCACCGCTGTCGCCAACCCAGACCGCCTGGCCGGACTGCGATCACGTCGTTCCGACGTTGCCGGCGTCGTGTTCCAGATCCTGCTGCTGCTCGGCCTGCTCGTCTCCCTTCTCATCCTCGTCATCCTCCTCGCCGACGTCTTCCAGCGGGGATGGTCGGTCCTCTCCGACCGGGGCGAGGAGTTCCTCACCTCCAACCTCTCGGCTCGTGCTTCCCGAGCGGGGGTCTGGCAGGGCATCTACGGGACGATCCTCATCGCCGGTTTCGTGATGGTCCTGGCCTTTCCGATCGGGATCGCCACGGCGGTCTACATCGAGGAGTACGCGAGCGACTCGCGCCTCACCCGCTTCATCAACGTGAACATTCGAAACCTGGCTGGCGTGCCCTCCGTCGTCTACGGCATCCTCGGACTCGCGATCTTCGTGACTGGGATTCCTCGCATCACCGGGGGTGCGAGCGTGATCTCGGGCGGGATCACGGTGGCGATCCTCGTCCTCCCCATCGTCATCATCACGACGGCCGAGGCGCTGCGGGCCGTTCCTCAGAGCATCCGCGAAGCGGGGTTCGGCGTCGGCGGCACCCAGTGGGACGTCATCCGTCGCCTGGTCCTCCCGTCGGCGGCCCCGGGCATCCTGACCGGCACCGTCCTGTCTCTCTCCCGTGCGATCGGAGAGACGGCCCCCCTCATCCTGGTCGGCGCCGTCAGCGGGTTCTTCGCCACCGGCAATCAGAACTTCTTCGAGCAGCTCCAGGGCTCTTTCACGGCGCTGCCGATGATCATCTTCACCTGGTCCCGCCAGCCGAGTGCCGATTTCCGCGAACTCACGGCAGCCGCCATCATCGTCCTACTGTTCATCACGCTCCTGGCGAACGCCGCCGCCATCGTGTTGCGCGACCGCTACGCCCGCCGCCAGGCGTGAACTTCCGTTCGCGAATTCCACTCCAAGCGCGCGAATAACACCACTCGTCCGACCGTCAGTTGGTCGAAGTGGGCGAAACCCGCCCGCACGACGAGGGAGTTCGAGATGCGACGGACGGCGTGGGTAGGGCTCGTGGCAGCGGTGGCGCTCGGCGTGACCGCTCCGGCGGGGGCCGTGGTGGGCGAGCTGCCGCCCGAAGTTGCACAGCCGCTGTGCGACGTTCTCCGCCAGGCGATGACCGAGGTGTCGGACGACCTGAAGGCGGTGCACGACGGCATCGGCTGCCAGGACGTCCCGCCCGGCGAGCCCGGGGGTGACCCGCTGGCCGACGTGCAGGCACAGGCGTGCGCCGAGCTGGCGAACCTGGCGAAGGAAGCCGAGAAGAACGGCGCTCCAGCCGAGTTGGTCGCCGGTCTCCAGACCGTGCGCCGTGACGTCGTCGGATGCCCGACCGACGCCTCG
>DATLFW010000113.1:0-3377 GCA_035540775.1 Acidimicrobiia bacterium | reverse complement strand
CGCTTGTAGTGGTTGTAGACGGCGACGGAGAGGATCTTCTTGGCCGGCTCCTGCCCGACGATGTAGTCGTTCAGGAAGTCGTAGATCTCACGGGGCTTGGGGAGCTCGTCCCACTTGACCTCGGAGGTCTGGGCAAGCTCCTCCTCGATGATCTCGTTGCAGAGGTCGATGCACTCGTCGCAGATGTAGACACCGGGACCGGCGATGAGCTTCTTGACCTGCTTCTGACTCTTTCCGCAGAAAGAGCACTTCAGCAGATCGCCACCGTCGCCGAACTTTGCCATGTCGTCCCCCCGCCGGCCTCGGCCAGCTGTTGCGATCGGCGCAGCCTTCGCCGCACCGACGGACGTCCGTCTCCTACCCGGCTGTTACCCGGCTGCCGCCACTTCTTTCAGTTCACGCCGGTAGATCACCTCGTCGATGATCCCGTATTCCTTCGACTCCTCGGCGCTCATGATGTAGTCGCGATCGGTGTCTTTCGTGACCCGCTCGACGTCCTGGCCCGAGTGCTCGGCCAGGATCTCGTTGAGGAGCTTGCGCATCCGGCTGATTTCCTTGGCCTGGATCTCGATGTCGGCCGCCTGGCCGGAGGCTCCACCGTGGGGCTGGTGGATGAGCACCCGGGCGTGCGGGAGGGCGAACCGCTTGCCCTTGGCACCAGAGGCGAGCAGGACGGCCGCCGCCGAGGCGGCCTGGCCCATGCAGATCGTCGACACGTCGGGCTTGATGTACGCCATCGTGTCGTAGATGGCGAGCAGGCCCGTGATCTCGCCACCGGGCGAGTTGATGTAGAGGGCGATGTCCTTGTCGGGGTCCTCGCTCTCCAGGTGGAGCAGCTGGGCCATGATCAGGTTGGCGACGGAATCGTCGATCGGCGTGCCCAGGAAGATGATGCGCTCCTTGAGCAGGCGGGAGTAGATGTCGAACGCCCGCTCTCCCCGGTTCGTCTGCTCGACGACCGTCGGGACGAGGTAGTTGTAGATCGGCTCACTCACTGGTCGCGTTCCCTTCGTCGGTGTCGCCTGCCTCGTCGTCTCCGGCGGCCGCCTCGGCCGGGGAGCCCTCGGGCAGGCTCAGGTCGATCTCGTTGCCGGCGTCGTCCACCACGACGGCGTGGTCGACGACGAGTTGCAGGGCCTTGCCCCGGGCCACCTCCGAGCGTACCGCCTGGAGACCGCCGCCATGTTCAAGCTCGGCGCGCACTTCGTCGGGAGTGCGCTCCACCCGTTCGGCGAGGCGGGCGATCTCCTCGTCGAGTTCGGCGTCGCTCACCTCGACGTTCTCCTGCTCGACCACGGCGCGCAGGGCCAGGTCCGCCTTGACCGCCCGGGCCGCCCCGTCCTGAACCCGCGCCACGAACTCCTGCTGCGACAGCCCGTTGGCCTCCATGTACTGCTCGATGGTGGCGCCGCGGGCTTCGAGCCGGTGGAGCAGGTCGTGCAGGCGGCGCTGTGTCTCCTCGTTGACGAGCGGCTCGGGCGCCTCGTCGGTGACGAGGTCGGCGAGCTGCTCGAGGAGCTTGTCGCGCAGACCGATCTGGGCCTGCACACGGCGGATCGTCGACATCCGCGTGCGGACGTCGGCCTCGAGCTCGGCGACGGTCTCGAACTCGCTGGCGTCCTGGACCCACTCGTCGGTCAGCTCGGGAAGAACCTTGCGCTTGGCCTCCTTCACGAGCACCCGGAACTGGACGGTCTCCCCCGCCCGCTCGCCGAAACGCTCTGGAAGGGTCTCCTCGAACTCGAGGATGGCGCCCGGCTTCTGGCCCCGCAGCTCCTCGTCGAGCTTCGGCAGGAGCATCTCCGAGCCGACCTCGTAGAGGAAGTCGCTGGCCGAGAGGCCCTCGACGAGCTCCTCGCCGACATAGCCCTTGAGGTCGATCTGGGCGTAGTCGCCGTCGGTCAGCGGCGTGGGCGAGTCCTCCAGGTCGGCGAACTGCTCCCGCAAGTGGTCGATCTGCTCGCGGACCTCGTCGTCGGTCAGCTCGGGGCTCGGGATCACCACCCGCATCCCGCGGTAGTTCTCGATGTGGACCTGGGGGCGCACCTCGACGACGGCCTCGAAGGTGACGTCGCCCTCCTCCTCGCCCGCCGTGATCTCGATGTCGGGGGCGGCGATGGCGTCGACGCCCTCGGCGACCACGGCCTCGGCGTAGTAGCGCGGGAGGGCGTCGCGGAGGGCTTGCTCTCGGGCCACGCCCGTGCCGAGCCGCTGCTCGAGGAGCCGGCGGGGGACCTTGCCGGGGCGGAATCCGGGGAGTTTCACCTCCGCCGCCAGTTTCTTGAATGCCTCGTCGACGTCCTTCTCGAAGTCGGAGGCGGGGATCTGCACGGACAGCTTGACGCGGCTGTCCTCGACGGTTTCGACAGAGGTCTTCATGGAGACGGCGAGTGTACAACGAGGGTGTCGCGGCCCCCGCCGTCGGTTGGGGACGACGGCGCCGACGCCGCCGTCAGGCGAGCGCTCGCACCGTCACGTCGCCGAAGGTCACGTCGGCGTGGTGGGCGACGAGGACGGCCGACCCCGCTGCGCGGGAGCCGGCCGGCGCCCGGTACTCGACGAGCGCCGCCGAGGCGCCAGCCAGGTCGGGTTCCGGCTCGGTGGCCGGGTCCCAGAAGGCGAACCGGTACACGTGCTCGCCGGTGACCGCATCGGTGTCGACCCGCATCTTGAAGCGGTACGTCCCGCCGATGGCCAGCGCCTTCGACGTGTCGCTGTCGCGGAGGGCCCCGAAGTCGCCGGAGTCACCACCGATCATCTGGATGCTCTCGCTCACCGACGCACCGCTCGCCGTCCACCGGTAGAAGACCAGTGCGCCGTAGGGCGTCGCCTTCTCCCGCGGCTGCTCGCCGTCGGTGTCGTGGCCGCCCCATCGGAGGAGGATGCCGACCCCGGGGCCGTTGCTGGGCGAGCGGTAGCCCGAGTGGTCGAGGCCGTGCACCGTGACGTCGCCCTCGACCTCGTAGTCGGTCCACGACTGGTCCCCGAAGGCCGCCATGCGGTCGTACCCCACGCTCCCCGTGCGGAGCGCTCCGGGCGCGATCCCCCAGCGGCCGTCGACGACGTGGGCGTCGTCGAGGATGCCGCCGGCCCTGTCCCACGTCACCGTCTCCTCGGAGGCCAGGACCGGGGGTGGGATTCGTCGTCTTCACGACGGTGACCGAGCGGGTCGCCGTGTTCCCGGTGGCGGCGGAAGATCGGGGCCTCCCTGTCCGGTCGGGGCGAGGAGCAGAGACGGCGCGACCGCTGTTGCGCGCGACCCGGCTGCTCGAGTCACGGGGTGTGTTGCCTCGTCACTCCCCGTCCCTTGCGAGGGTCAACCAGGAATCGAACCCGGCATTCGGCTCGGCAGCGTCGCGACCGCCCGGTACCATCGG
>DATLFW010000112.1:0-3037 GCA_035540775.1 Acidimicrobiia bacterium | reverse complement strand
GGGTCGGCGTGTCCGGTGGCGGCGAGGAAGGTCAGGGCAGCGGCGATGACGGTGGCGACGACGTACCCGGTGACGAGGAACGGCCGCCGTTCGACGCGGTCGGCAAGTGCCCCGCCGACGGGGGAGAGCACACCGATGGGGAGGAAGGTGGCGGCGGCGACGAGGGCCGCCCACTTCGCCTGGCCGGTGGCGTCGACGACGAGGGTGCCGACGGCGACCGTCTGCATCCAGGAGCCGATGTTGCTGACGAGATTGGCTCCGAAGAGAAGTGCGAAGTCGCGGTGGCGGAGGGGGCGCAGGGCGCTCGACTGAAGCGCTCGGCCGAGGCGAGGCACGCGTGCAGGCTACGGCGAGGTCAGGCCTTGGGGGCCCGTTCGGGCTCGGCCGTGCGGCACTCGGCGCACAGGCCCTTGAACACGACCTCCACGTCGAGGAGTTCGTAGCCGTGCCGTTCGGCATCGGGGAGGCCGAGGGTGTCCTGCCCGACGGGGTGCACGTCGACGAGGGCCTGGCACCGCACGCAGACGAGGTGCTGGTGCGGCTCGCTCACGTTGGTGTCGTAACGCTTCGGCCCCTCGCTGGCGCTCACTGCCAGGACCTCGCCCATGACGGCGAGTTCGTTGAGGGTGTTGTAGACGGTGGCGAGGCTGACCTCGGGGAGACGCTCGCGAGCGAGGGCGTGGACTTCCTCGGCGGTGAGGTGACCGTGGCGGCCTTCGAGCACCTCGGCGACGACGCGACGTTGGGGCGTCATCCGCCACCCTCGCGTCCGGAGCCGCTCGACCAGCATGCCCACGTTGATCGTCTCCTCCGGGCCGACGCTTGATCTCGACCCCTGGTGGAACTGGAATGATTCTAATGCTAGGGTGCCCCCAAGTCCATCTTCCGCCATCCGAGTCCATGGAGGCCTTCGAACGATGCCCGATCTGAGTGGGAGCAAGACGCTCGAGAACCTGAAGGAAGGGTTCGCCGGCGAGAGCCAGGCCAACCGCCGTTACCTGTACTTCGCGCAGAAGGCCGACGTCGAGGGCTACCCCGACGTGGCCGCCCTGTTCCGTTCCGTCGCCGAGGGTGAGACGGGTCACGCCTTCGGGCACTTCGACTTCATCGCCCAGGTCGGGGACCCCGTCACCAACGTGCCGGTGGGCCCGACGGCCGACAACCTGAAGTCGGCCATCGAGGGTGAGACCTACGAGTACACCGAGATGTACCCCGGCTTCGCCCGCACGGCCCGCGAGGAGGGCTTCGAGGAGATCGCCGAGTGGTTCGAGACCCTCGCCCGGGCCGAGAAGAGCCACGCCGGCCGGTTCCAGACGGGGCTGGAGAGCGTCCAGGCCTGACCGGCCGCTGAAAACCGACCACACCTCGCCGCCTTTCGGCCGTTCATGGTCGTGTACGGGGCGATGAACGGCCGAAAGCGGCGGGTGCGGAGGTGCGTATGCAGAAGCTGACGCTGGCCGACATCAAGGACGTGCGCGAGTACGAGCGGGAGCGGGAGGAGTTCCGCGCCCGCATCATCGAGATGAAGAAGCGGCGGCGCGTCCCGCTCGGCGACATCATCACCCTGACCTTCGAGAACACCGACACCATGCGGTTCCAGGTGCAGGAGATGGCCCGGGTCGAGCGGATCATCACCGACGAGGCCATCGAGCACGAGGTCGAGACCTACAACCAGCTCATCCCCGACGACGGCGAGTTGTCGGCCACGTTGTTCATCGAGATCAACGACAAGGCCGGGCTGATGGAGTGGCTGCCGAAGCTGGTCGGGATCCAGCGGGCGGTGCAGTTCGACCTGGGTGCGGCGGGCGTCGTGGCGCCGGTGCCCCAGAACGAGGACTTCCTCACTCGTGAGGAGGTCACGGCGAGCGTGCACTACGTGAAGTTCCCGTTCTCAGGGGAACAGGCGCAGGCACTGCGTGACGGACCGGCGGCGTTGGTCGCCGACCACGAGCATTACCAAGTGCGGGTCGACCTCGACGAGCCCGTCCGCCACGAACTCGCCTCCGACCTCGGCCTCTAGTCCTTTGGGCTGTTACTGCCGGTCAGGACCGGCAGTAACAGCCATAACGGAGCGGGATGCGGGAGCGAGCGGTCGGGGGTGAGTCATCCCCCGGGATTTTCGGCTCGTTCACCCGATCGGGGGATGTCACGCGAGCCGCTCGTCCCTACCGTCGGCGGGGTGACGACGGATTCCCCGTCCGGCGGCGCTCGTGGGCGGCGCCGGGGCGGTTCAGGCTCAGGGTCCGAGACGCCGTGCGCGGCCTTGTGGGCGGCGCGCCCGGAGGCCGAGACGACGGTCTTCACGCTCGACGCCGTCTGGGAGACGTATGGCGCCCGGATGTTCGCGGAGGCGCAGCGGCTGCTCGGCGAGCCGGACGACTCCGAGGCCGCGTGCATGCACGTGCTGCTCCGGGCGGCCGACCACCTCTCCGACCCGATCGACGCCCGGGCGAACCTGTGGCCGTGGTTGCGTCGCCTCACGCACGCCGTGTGCGACGAGGTCGTGGCGGGCGGAATCGAACGGGGGGCACGCCCGGCCGGGTTCGAGCGGGTGCGGCGGGCGCTGATGCACCAGGCCGTCACCCACGGGGCGCCGCCGCCCGGTGACGAGGACTCGATCGCCGGGATCATCTGGCGGGCTCGCCAGCGGATCCGAGAGCGGATCGGGATCGACCTGGGCGAGTTCCCGGCGGTGGTGGCCCTGACGGCGGCCAGCCGCCGCTTCCTCGACCGGGTCGGGCGTCGGGCCGGGCAGGTGAACGGCACGCCGGCGAGCCAGGGGTGGAGCGGCTACTTGGCGGCGAACCCGCTGGTGGTCGAGGCGGCGGTGGCCGTCACGGCGGCCGTGTCGCTGGCGATGCCGGGTGCGGCCGTGGCGGGCGTGGGGTCGACGGGCGAGGCGCCCCGCAGCGCACCGGCGGTCGACCGGCCTTCGGAGACGCCGACGGTCGCCGAGGCGAAGGCCAGCACCGACGAGCCGCTGCGCCGCCTGGCGGAATCGGGTGGGGCGGTGGGGCCGGCTCCGGACGCCGAACCG
>DATLFW010000111.1:0-3614 GCA_035540775.1 Acidimicrobiia bacterium | reverse complement strand
ATCCGGGCCTGCTGCTACGAATTCGGCACCGACGATCTCGCGCTCGTGGTCGACCGTTTCGGTCCGGCGGTCGAAGGGAGAACCACGGGCGGTCGCCCGGCGCTCGACGTTCCGGCCGTCGTCCGGGCTGCTCTCGCCGAGGAGGGGATCGACACGATCGTCGACCTCGGGATCTGCACCGCGTGCTCGCCGGACTGCTTCTCCTACCGGCGAGACGGCACGACCGGCCGCCAGGGTCTGCTCGTCGCGCTCCGGTCCCCCGGATGACGACGTTCGGGGAGCGACTGGTGGCCGTCCGCGCCCGCATCGCAGCGGCGGCTCAGCGCGCCGGCCGAGACCCAGGGTCCGTCGAACTGCTGGCGGTGACCAAGGGGCACTCCACGGCGGTGGTCGAAGCAGCATTGGCGGCGGGGGTGCGAGCCGTCGGCGAGAGCCGCGCCCAGGAGCTCCTGGCCAAGGACGCCGCCCTGCGCGAGGCGGGAGTGGCGTCGCCCGAGTGGGAGTTCGTGGGACGGATCCAGCGCAACAAGGTGAAGGCACTGGCTCCAGTCGTCCGGCGGTGGCATTCGGTCGACCGCCCCGAGGTCGGGGACGCCATCGCGGCCCACGCACCGGGCGCCCGCGTCTTCGCGCAGGTCAACGTGGCCGGGGAGGAGCAGAAGGGCGGATGCTTGGTGGCGGGCACCGCCACCCTCGTCGAACATCTCCGCTCGGCCGGCCTCGCGGTGGAGGGGCTGATGACCGTGCCGCCCCTCGGCGACGATCCCAGGCCGTGGTTCCGCGTCCTCGCAGCGCTGGCCGCCGACGTCGGCGTCGACGGGCTGTCGATGGGCATGTCGGGCGACTTCGAGGTCGCCGTCGAAGAGGGCGCCACGGTCGTGCGGGTGGGCGAAGTTTTGACCGGTCCACGATCCCAGGAACCGAATCTGCGACGATAGGGTGAGGTCCGCGAGGAGGGCTTGTGCGATGGCTTCGCTGTGGCGCCGAGCGATGGTCTATCTCGGCCTCGTCGACGACGACGAGTACGAGTACGACTACGACTACTACGACGAGGAACCCCAGCGCGCGCCTGCCCGCGGGCCGGTGACCGCGTCGCAGGGCGCCGCCCGGCCGGCCGAGTCGTACGCCGCCGTGCGCACCATGCCGCCGGAGGAGACGTCGTCCCTCCCGGCGCCCCGCCGGCCCTCGGTCGTGCGGACGATGCCGCAGGTGTCACCCAAGGTGCACGTCGTCGAGCCCGCCGGATTCAACGACGCGCAGGAGGTGGGCGACCGGCTGAAGGTCATGCAACCGGTGATCCTCAACCTCCAGGGGCTCGACCGCGACCTGCAGCGCCGGCTCATCGACTTCGCCAGCGGGCTCACCTACGCCCTCGGCGGGGCGATGTCCCGGGTGCACGAGGAGGTCTTCCTGCTCACGCCCGCCAACGTCGAGGTCAGCCCGGAGGAGAAGGAACGCCTCCAAGCTCGCGGCCTCTACAGCCGGCCCTAACGCGCACCCATGGGCCAACTTCTCTGCAGTTTCATCACCGTCTACTTCGTGGTGCTGTTCGCCCGCATCATCCTGTCGTGGTTCCCGGTCGAGCCGGGGAGCGCCATGGCCGGGATCTACCGGATTCTCTACGACCTGACCGAGCCGGTGCTCGCCCCCGTGCGCGGGCTCATCCCGCCGATCGGCGGTTCGGGGATGGCGTTCGACCTCTCGCCGATCATCGTCTTCGTGGGTCTCACCATCGTCCAGCGCTTCGTCTGCTGACTCGGCTGGGGCCTCGCGTCGGTCCACCCCCTCCGCGAGCGCCCTCGGTACGATCGATCGACGTTCGAGGTCGTTCCCGCCGCGTTGCCCGGAGGCTGTCATGGACGTGACCCCCCACGAACTCCGCACCGTCGAGCTCCGTGAGGCCTGGCGCGGGTACCGCCAGGACGACGTCGACGAACTGCTCGACCGGGTCGCCGCAACCGTCGAGCGCCTGCAGGCCCAAGTCGAGCGGCTCGCCGAGCGGCTCGCCAAGGCCGAGGAAGAGGCGGGCATGGGCCGCGAGGCCGACGAGATGCTGCGCCGGACCCTCCTGCTTGCCCAGCGCACCGCCGACGCGGCTGTCGCCGAGGCGCAAGAGCGTGCCCGCCGCCTCGTCGCCGAGTCCGAGGCGAAGGCGCAGTCGATCGTGGCGAGCGCCGAGACCGACGCCCGCCGCTCCGCCGTCGCCGAGCGGCAGCGCCTGGAAGCCGAGATCCGCGACCTCGCCGTGAAGCGCGAGGCGCTGCGCGCTGACGTCGACGCCCTCGATCGGATCGCCGACGACCACCGCGACAAGCTCCGCTCGCTCTTCGAGGCCGAACTGGCGGCCGTCGAGGCACGCCCGATGCCCGAGTTCGAGCCGCTTCCCGAACTGAGTGAACTCCCCGAGGTGCTCGAGCCCAGCGAGGAACCGACCCAGGCACTCTCCCTCGACGAGATCGACGACCTCGATGCCCGCGATGCCCTCGATCGCACCGTCGACGAGCCGGGCGACCCCACCGCCGAGGCACCGAGCGACGCGCCCGAGGCATCGAGCGACGCCGACGCCGTGGAAGGCACGACCGACGAGGCGGTCGCGGATCTCGCGGTCGCCGACGCCGTCGAGGACGCAGCAGAGGGCGAGGTCGTCTTGGTCGACGAGGAGGCCGATGCGCCGGGACTCGAGGCATCGCTGCCTGCACCGGTGCAGCAGTCGGTGGCCGACCTCCTGCCGCGGCGCGGCGACCTCGACGACGACACGTTCTTCGCCGAGTTGAAGGCCGCCGTCGAGGACGACGCTCCCCTCGGGCCCCGCGACGAGGCGGAGGAGGCGGCCTGGCTCGAATGGGCGACCGGCGAGAGCGTGCTCTTCGACCAGGACGCCGCCGACGACGAGTCGGGGCGGATCCGCTCCGTCTTCCGCCGCCGAGCCTGATCGGCCCATCCCGCCGTCCCCAACCGGGAACCACGGGTCAGCAGCGAGCCGCGAGCGTCCCCTAGGATGCTGCGCGTCCGAAGACCCCCAAGGAGGATCTCGACGTGACCTTCTACGTGAGCCTGGTGCTGGTGATCGTCGCCGCCGTGACGCTGGTGATCGGTCTCCTCCAGTCGGGGCTCTGGCTGGTGATCGTGTCCATCGGCGCCAGCTTCCTGGCAGGCGTGTTCCTGATCCTCACCGTGATGCGTGAGCGGCCGCAGGTGCAGCCGGGCGGCGTGCCCGCCGCCGGCGTCCCGGCCGCCGCCGGACCGCCTCCTGCTCCGAGCGCCATGGAGCCCGCCGGTGAGGAGCTGGAGTTCCCGATCGCCGACTACGACGAGCTCAAGGTCAGCGAGATCGTCCCGCTGCTCCCCGAACTCGACGACGACGAACTCGACATGGTGCGCGAGCGCGAGGAAGACACCAAGGGCCGTGCCACCATCCTCAACCGCATCGACGAGTTGCTCGCCGAGAGCGAGGAGGAGTGGGCCGAGGAGGAGGAGCCCGAGCCGGCCACCGCTCCGGTGGCGGTCTACGACGGCGCCGACGACGAGGAAGAGTTCCCGATCGCCGACTACGACGAGCTGAAGGTCAGCGAGATCGTCCCGCTGCTCCCCGAACTCGACGACGACGAACTCGA
>DATLFW010000110.1:0-3802 GCA_035540775.1 Acidimicrobiia bacterium | reverse complement strand
CTCTCGTACCTCGTCATGGAACTCGTCGAGGGCTCGACGCTGCGCGACGTGCTGGCCGACCGGGGGGCGCTGCCCGTCGCCGAATCCGTCCGGTTGGCGGCCGAGGTCGCGGACGGGCTGGCCGTCGCTCACGAGCGGGGGATCGTCCACCGCGACGTGAAGCCCGGCAACGTCCTGTGCGCTCGTGACGGCGGAGCGAAGATCACCGACTTCGGCATTGCACGGGGGAGCGACGACGGCGACCTCACCCAGGTCGGAACCATCGTCGGCACGGCCCGCTACCTGGCTCCCGAACAGGTCGAGGGCGGTCCGGTCGATCCTCGGACCGACGTGTACGCCCTGGGCCTCGTCCTCTACGAGATGCTGGCGGGACGGCCGGCGTTCGACAGCGAGGACGGCAACCAGATCAGCCTCGCAGTGGCGCGCGTCCATGCCGATCCGCCCCCGCCCAGCCGGTTCCGCGCCGGGATCCCGCGCGATCTGGAGGCCGTCGTCATGCGGGCGCTCGCCCGCGCTCCACAGGAACGGTTCCCGACCGCCGCCGAGTTCCGGAACGCATTGCGGGCCCTCACCCTCGCCGGACCGGACGCGACGGCCCCGGCCGGGATCCCCATCCGGCCCGCCGACCGGCGCTTCACGATGAGCGTCGCCCTCGTCATGCTCGTCAGCCTCGTCGTCGCCGCCGGCGGCCTGTTCTTCGCTGCCACCGAGACCGGTCGCTCGGTCCTCGACCGCGTACGCGACGGTCTGCCGGGCGGCGACACCGCCCAGGCGGTGGCCCTCGTGGCGGTGGCCGACTTCGATCCGCAAGGCGACGGCTCCGAGAACCCCGACACGGCGGCGCTCGCCCACGACGGCAATCGCGACACGGCCTGGCGGACCGACAGCTACCACGCCCCCGCCACCGAGTTCGGCAACCTGAAGGACGGCATCGGCTTGCGCCTCGACCTCGGCGAGGAACACGCGGTGCGTCGCCTGGTCGTCCACACCCTCCAAGCGGGCTGGTCCGCGCAGGTCTACGTCGGCGACGGCACCGCCTCCGATCTCGCCGGCTGGGGCGAACCCGTGGCGGACGGGAGTGACCTCGCCGACCGGGCCGAATTCGACCTCGACGGCGCCGAGGGATCGTCGGTCCTCCTCTGGATCACCCGCCTCCCGGCGACGGGGCAACTCGAGGTCGCCGAGGTCGATGTCAGGGCCTGAGAACGACGGCGCCTCCGACGAGGCGCTGGCGAGAGCGGCGGCGGCGGGCGACCGGCAGGCCCTCGAACGCCTGCTCGAGCGACACGCGGACCGGGTCCACTCGATCTGCCGCCGGGTGACGGCGAACCCGCACGACGCCCTCGACGCCACCCAGGAGGCGCTCATCGCCGTCGCCCGTCGCATCGGGAGCTTCGACGGGCGAGCTCGGTTCACCACCTGGCTGTACCGGGTGGCGACGAATGCCGCGCTCGACGAGGTGCGGCGGCGCTCGCGTCGCCCGGCGCCGGTCGACGCTTCCGTCCCCGGCGTGGCCGGGGAGACGAGCAGTGGGTTCGAGGGAGCGGTCGACGCCCGCCTCGACGTCGACGGCGCCCTGGCGGGCGTCGCTCCCGACTTCCGGGTCGCCGTCGTCCTGCGCGACCTGTGCGACCTCGAGTACGAGGAGATTGCGGCCGTCCTCGGTGTCCCGATCGGGACGGTTCGGTCCCGTATCGCCCGTGGGCGCGCTGCCCTCGCCGACCGGCTGGCGGAATCTCCGCCCGTCACGGGGAACCCGGCGACCGCTCACCGACGTCCGAGACGACGAGAACCATGAACCAGCCACCGCACCATCCCGACGACGAGGCCCTGTCCGCCTTCCTCGACGGCTCCGACGCCGACGGGGTCGCAGCGCACCTGTCGGCCTGCGCCTCCTGCGCCGAGCGGTTCGACGCGCTCGGCCGAGCCCGCGCGGCCCTCGCCGCAGAACCCGAGCCGCTCCCCGACCTCACGCGTCGGCGGCTGGTGGCAACGGCGATCGAGTCGGCGGGCACTCCCCTCGCCTCCCGCGATGCGATCCTCCCGGGGAGGGCGCGGGCGCGCCGGTCGCGCCGGCTGCTCCCCATGCTCGGGGCGGCGGCCGCCGCCGTCTTCGTCGTCGGCGGGATCGTCGCCCTGCAGGACGACGGCGGGAACGGCGCCGACACGACGGCCCTCGGGGGGTCGTCGTTCAGCGAGGGCACGGCCGGCGGTGGCCTCGCGGCGGGCGGCGGCGCGGGCGTGCCGCTCCTCGAACTCGGCGACCTCGACGATCCCGACGCCCTCCGTGAGGCCCTGCGGAACTCGGGGGTCGTCGAGTTCGACGCCACCGCCGGACCCGATGCCGCAACCGGAGGGTCGGCGTCGGCAGGAGGCGGCGGGTCGGCCGCCGACGATGCGAGCAACGAGTCGGACGGCGAGAGCACGCCGGAAGAGGTCGCTCCCGTCGCCGGCTTTCCGCACCGGGCCATGACGGCGGAGCCCACCGACTCCGACGAGGGGAACACCTACGACGACTTCGTGCGCTGTCTCGCCGAGGCGCAACCGCCGGGCACCGCTCTCGTCTTGGCCGGCCGGGGATCCTTCGGCGACACGCCGGCCCTGGCGCTGGCGTTCCGATCGGCGGAAACGGAGCGGATCCTGGTGCTCGTCGTCGCGCGCGACGACTGCGGCGTTCTCCACTCGGAGTCGTTCACCGAGTCGGCTCTTCGCCCCTGACCTCGACGTCGGGCTCGTCGCGCGCGTCCTCGATGGCGTCGACCTCGTCGAGCTCGTCGTACGCCTCGCCGCCGACGGCCTCGTCGTCGACCGTCTCGTCGTCTCGGCGCCGAGGTGGAATCAAACGGGCGAGGGCACCGACCGCCGCCGCCGCCATGGCGGCCCAGGCTTCCCACGGAAGGGGGCCGATGCCGCCGGCGTCGATCCACGCCGCCCGCCACTCGCCCCAGACCGCCATGCCGGCCGCGACCACGATCGCCCAGGGCGGCGGGTCGCCCCGCTCGACGAAGGCAGCAGCGCCGACGACGGAGACGCCGAGGAGTACACCGCCGACGATGGGCAACCAGCCCGTATACGGGTATTCACCGAGGATGAAGCTGCCGATCCACGCCACACCGAGGGCGACGAGCAGTCCGGCGAGCGTGCGAAGTCGGGCCAACGCCACCGGAGCAGGCTAACGCCATCCGGCCGCCCTCGGGTCGCACCGGGCCGGAGGGTTAGGCTCTCGCAGGTCCTTGAAGCGGGGAGGAACGATGTCCGACTGGACGACACAGGTCGCCGACACCGTCGACACGGTGGTCGACTTCGCCCGCGAACGGGCGGTCGAGCCCGCCCAGGCGCTCGGCCGGGGCATCGTCTACGGCCTGCTGGCGGCGTTCTTCCTCGTCACGGCGCTCACCCTGGCTGCGATCGGGACCTTCCGGGTGCTCTCGGTCTACCTGCCCGAGGACGTCTGGGTCGCCCACTTCACGGTGGGCGGAATCTTCATCCTGGCCGGCCTGTTCTCCTGGTCGCGCCGAAAGGCCCGCTGACCCGCTTGCACGGCGGGCCACGGGGCAGACCGAGAAGGAGCGGGAGTGTCGGAGTTGCGTGATGTCGTCATCGTCGGGTCCGGCCCGGCGGGGCTCACGGCTGCGGTCTACGCGGCCCGGGCCAACTTGAAGCCCCTCTGCATCGAGGGAGTCGAGGCCGGCGGTCAGCTGATGCTGACGACCGACGTCGAGAACTTCCCCGGGTTCCCCGAGGGCATCCTCGGTCCCGACCTCATGGGCCGCTTCCGCGAGCAGGCGGAACGGTTCGGCAC
>DATLFW010000109.1:0-2216 GCA_035540775.1 Acidimicrobiia bacterium | reverse complement strand
CACGATGACCTCGCCGTCGCGATGTCGCCGGCGATGTTCCCGCTCTGCCCGTCGTGCGGGAACCCGGAACTGGTCGCCGACGGCGAGGTCATCGTGGAGGACATCACGTATCGCGACGTCGGGGGAGTGGCCTGACATGTGTCTCGGAATTCCCGGACAGGTCGTCGAACTCGATCCCGACGGGCACCACTTGGCCGACGTCGAGGTGGTCGGGGTGCGGCGCAAGATCAACGTCGGGCTCCTCGAAGGCGAGGGACTCGAGGTGGGCGACTGGGTGCTCATCCACGTGGGGTTCGCCATGTCGAAGATCGACGAGGCAGAGGCCGACCGCGCCCTCGACGGGCTGCGGATGATGGGTCCCGCCTACGACGAGGAGATCGCCGCCATCGAGGAGTCGATGATCGAATGAACGAAGGATCGCTCGAAGGGGCCGTGTGCGAGATGCACGACGGCTGTCTCACCTGCGGCGACGTGGCGGTCGAGCTCACCGTCGTCGCCGTCGACGGCGCCGACGCCCGCTGCCGTGCCGACACCGGCGAGGAGGAGACGGTGGCGGTGGGGCTCGTCGGACCCGTCGAGCCCGGCGCTCGGCTCCTCGTACACGCCGGCGTCGCCATCGAGCGGGTGGGGGACCGGTGAAGTTCGTCGACGAGTTCCGCGACGCCGAGTTGGCCCGGGGGGTGGCAGCGCGCATCGCGGCGCTGGCCGACCCCGACCGCCACTACAAGATCATGGAGGTCTGCGGCGGGCACACCCACACGATCTACCGCTACGGCGTCCACGACCACCTGCCGGCGAACGTCGAGTTGGTGCACGGTCCGGGCTGTCCCGTCTGCGTGATCCCGATGGGCCGGGTCGACGACGGGATCGCCATCGCCGAGCGGGAGGGCGTCATCTTCACCTGCTTCGGCGACATGATGCGGGTGCCCGGGGGACGGGGGACGCTGCTGGAGGCGAAGTCACGAGGCGCCGACGTGCGCATGGTCTACTCGCCGCTCGACGCCCTCCGTCTGGCTCGCGAGCACCCCGACCGGGAGGTGGTCTTCTTCGCCATCGGCTTCGAGACGACGGCGCCGTCGACGGCGCTCACCTTGCAGCGGGCTCGCGAGGAGCGCCTCACGAACTTCTCGGTGATGTGCAACCACGTGACGATCATCCCGGCGATCAAGGCGATCCTCGACTCGCCCGACCTCCGCCTCGACGCCTTCGTCGGGCCGGGGCACGTCTCGACGGTGATCGGCTGCCGCCCGTACGAGTTCATCGCCCGCGACCACCACAAACCGCTGGTGTGCGCCGGATTCGAGCCGCTCGACCTGCTCCAGGCCGTCCAGATGATCATGGAGCAGCTGGCAAGCGGCCGGGCCGAGGTCGAGAACCAGTACTCGCGGGTGGTGCGGTGGGACGGCAACCCGATGGCGCTGGCCGCCATGGCCGACACCATGACGCTCCGCCCGCACTTCGAGTGGCGGGGACTCGGCTTCATCCCGCAGTCGGCGCTGCGTCTCAGCGACCGGTACGCCGACTTCGACGCCGAGGCGCGGTTCTCCACGCCCGGCGTGCGGGTCGCCGATCCGAAGTCGTGCCAGTGCGGCGAGGTCCTGAAGGGCGTGCTGAAGCCGTGGGAGTGCAAGGTGTTCGGGACCGCCTGCACGCCCGAGACCCCGATCGGCACGTGCATGGTGTCGTCGGAGGGGGCGTGCGCGGCCGCCTACAACTTCGGCCGGCTCGCCCGTGAGCGGATGCCGGTGCCGTCGTGACCCCCCGGACCGAGGAGCAGGTGGCGGCCAGCATCGAGGCGCGTCGGCGACGCCCCCCGGCGTTCCGTGACGAGCGGGTGACAATGGCGCACGGGGCCGGGGGGAAGGCGTCGCGGGCACTCGTCGAGGGGCTGATCGCCCCGCTGGTGGCGAACGAGGTCCTCGCCGGGCTCGACGACGCGGCTGTGGTGACCGTCGGCGGCGCCCGGGTGACGTTCACGACCGACGCCTTCGTGGTGCGCCCGCTGCGATTTCCGGGCGGCTCAATTGGGGAGTTGGCCGTGAACGGCACCGTCAACGACCTGGCGGTGAAGGCGGCGAGGCCGGTGGCCGTCTCGGTCGCCTTGGTGCTGGAGGAGGGCCTGGAGGCGGAGGCGCTGCGCCTCGAGGTGGAAGCGATTGCCGAGGCGGCGAAGCGGGCCGGGGTCGTGGTGGCGACGGGCGATACCAAGGTGGTGG
>DATLFW010000108.1:0-3648 GCA_035540775.1 Acidimicrobiia bacterium | reverse complement strand
CACGAAGACCGACCCGCAGCGCATCGCCCACACGTGGCGACGATCGCGGTCGTGACGCCCAGCGCGGAGGCCGCCATCCCGATGGTCGCGTCGCTCGCAGCGGCGCCGACGAGCGGGTTCCGCCTCCGGCTGCTCGCCGCCGACGGGGCACACCGAGCCCAGCTCGACCCCGGCGACGCTGACGTCGTCGTCTTCGACGCGGCGTGCGGGGACGTGGCGGCGACCACGCGGCATTTCGCTCGCACGATGCCGGCGACGGCGGTCGTCGTCGTCACATCGGCGAGTGACCCGCCGTGGGTCTGGGACGTCGCCTACGCGGACGGCCACCTCGAACGCGATCGCGTGTCCCCGGCCCTCGTCGAGCTGGTCATCCGCCAGGCCATGGAGCGGCGACGGTTCGCACGCCGTCTCGCCGCGCTGATGACAGCCGACGCCGGGCGCGAGGCGCGGGCGACTTCGGCGTTCCCGTCGAGACGGCACTGCGTGCAACACGGCACACCGACCAAGGAGCAACAGCGATGAGAAGGACGACGTTCGGGCGAGGGGTGCTCGCCGCGATGGTGGTGACGACGGGGCTGGTGGCGACGTCCCCCGCGTCGGCGCAGACCGCCTTCCCGGGCGCACCGTTCTCGGGCTACGCGACGGGAACGGTCCTGCACGCGGACGCGATCGAGGACGCCGGCAGCGGGACCCGACTCGTCGACGTCGAGGAGGCGTTCTCGGGAGCAGGCGTCGACTCGGGCGGCCTCGAAGAGGTCGTGAACGAGGTCGACCGCGTCGTCGTTCCGGCGCAGGGCACCAAGCACAGCTACGGGCGCGGCAGCGGCCTCGAAATCGGGGCCGGCGTCACTCCCGCCGACGAGAACCAGCTGGTCCTCGCCGAGAAGGCCGAGGCGGCCGCCCCCGAGAACACCGACCTCGTAACCCAGGAGATCGGGCCCGTGCCGGGCGACCCTCTCGCATACGCCAGCGCCCTGCGCGGCGAAGCCCAGGCGCGGTGGAACCCGGCGACGTGCGTCCTCGGCTCCGATCTCAGCTACGGCCTCGGCTACGCGGCCGACGTCGAGCTCCTCGACCAGGACGCAACGCCGGACGGAGGTGGCGACACCGAGAGCCTCGAAGAGCCCGTGGTCGCCGCCAACGCACCGGAGCCCGACCGCCGGGTCGCGCAGTCGGTCTCTCGCACCCGCCTGGTGCCCCAGATCAGCGAGGACGGGACGGTCGAAGGCGCCGCCCTGGGCCTCATGAGCGAGACCCGCATGACGATCGCCCCCGTCACCCTCGGCGGGCAGGTCACGATCGAGTTCCTGGGCGAGTGGGTCCTGCGGGCGGTCGCCACCGGGCACTCCGGGTACGTGCACTACGGCCCGGGCGAGGTGTCGCCGTCGACCCCGGTGCTGCGCCTGATCGACCAGGCGACGCAAGAGGTCACCGATGTCGTGCGCGCCCAGGACCTCTTCGGCGACGAGGGGCTCGTCATCCCGATCCCCGAACTCGGCATCGAGCTCGCCATCGGCGAGGACCCCCGGGCGATCGGTGGCGACGCCGAGACGAGCCCGACGGAGACGCCCACCCTCGTGTCGGCGGCCGTGGACGTCGTCCGCATCCGCCTGCTCGACGTGCCCGACACGTTCTCGCTGGCCGATCTCCGGATCGGCCACATGGAGGTCGAGGCGGCGGTGCCGGCGGGCGGCATCACCTGCCCGATCCCGGTGACCAAGGCTGCGGATCGCGACCCGGTAGCCCCCGGCGAGACCTTCACGTACACGATCACCGTCGAGAACCCGTTCGACTGCACGCTCCGGAACGTCGCCGTCACCGACACGGTGTCGACCCGTGACGCCGCCCAGTTCGAGATCACCGGGGCTTCCGACGGCGGCGTCGTGAACGGCTCGCAGGTGACGTGGAGCGATGTCGGCCCCATCGAGCCCGGCGCATCGAAGGCGGTGACCCTCCAGGTCGCGGTGCCGGCCGGGTCGGGTGCCGGGGTGATCGTCGACGACGTGTCGGTCACCGCCACCTGCGGCCTCGGAACCGCTGACGGCTCGACCGACGTCCCCGTCTCCCTCTCGGGCGGCGCGCACCTCGAGGCGCCCCAGGTCGTGCCCACCGAGGTGGCGGGCAAGACGGCGGTCCAGGCGGCTCCCGACGAGCCGCGCACTCTTCCCCGGACCGGCGGGCACGCCGCCCTGGGCCTGATCGGCCTGGCCTTGGCTGGGCTCGGCGGCCTCGCGCGGCGACGGTTCGTCTGACGGACCAACGGTTCCGCCGGGGGAAGGCAGCGCGTGGGTGTGGTGTCGAGAGACCGGCACCACACCCACGCAGGAACGGCCGGCCAGATGCGACGCCCTCTATCGCGGAACGTCGCAGTACATGGTCGGAGTTCCGACCACCGGCGAGGTGCCGGTGGCGTAGCCGGCCTCGCTCGCAGCACGGACGTCGGCCGCCTGCCCCGGACGTTCCGAGATCTGGCGCAGGACGTCGAGCGCACACGCCCGGGCGAAGGGGGTGAGCCCCGGGGTCCGGACGTCGACCCCGTGACCGTTCATCCTCGCCCTCGTCACCTCGCCGCGGTACGCCCGCAGGTCGCCCCTCCCCCGATCGGTGACGTCCCACCGAGCCATCATCCCGTGGTCCTCGTGGTTCACCATGTGGCAGTGGAGCATGTACGGCCCCACGAAGTCCGTGAACTTCGTACCGACGACGGCGACCTCCCCGGGATCGATCCGGAACGTCTCCTTCACCCCGATCTCGTCGGGAGGCGCGGGACGCCCGTTCCGCGACACGAGGTACCAGTCGACGTCGTGCAGGTGGATGTAGTGGCTGGTCCGCTGGGGGGTGGCGTTGATGAGCGCCCAGGTCTCGGTCGAACCGAGCTCCGGACGGCCGTCGATGCGTGAGTGGTCGTACGCGAAGCCGTTGATCGTCCAGGCCGTCGCCTTGCCGTCGGAGCCGTACGAGAAGATCCACACGCGATCGATGCGGAACGGGTCGAGCTCGCCGACCCAGTACGGCAACGGCCGTAACTCGTCCGGGACGCTCGTCGGGTCGGGGCCCGTCGGCTCCTTCACCCGGAACTGCAGCAGCGGGGCGATGGCGGGCGCCGTCGCCAGCGACGACGGCGGGAGCGTGTTGACCGACTCCAACAGCACCTTCTTGCCGGCAAGCCCCGTGAAGTCGGCGACGAGCTCGACGCGCTGCGCCGGTCCGAGGAAGTAGTTCGGCATCTCGGTCGGCACCGGCTGGAGTCCGGATTCGGTCCCGATCTGGGTGAGCGTGCCGCCGCCGTTGAGGCGCAGCGCGTACGGGCGGTACACGGCGGCGTTGAGAACACGGAGGCGATAGCGCCGAGCCTCCACCTCGAGGTGGGGGTTCACCACACCGTTCACGAGGGTGGTCGCCCCGACGACGTCGTCGACGGGCGGGATGCCGGTGACCTGGCGGCCGTTCACGACGACGGGGTTCCCGAACGGCTCGACGAGTTGGTTGTTCGAGTCGAAGCTGCGGTCCGTGATCATGAGCGGGAGCTCGTAGCGGCCGCGCGGGAGCGGGAGGGCGCCCTCGACGTCGTCTTCGAGGATGAAGAACCCGGCCATCCCCATCCACCACCGCTTCAGGGTCAGGAAGTGGGTGTGGTCGTGGTAGAAG
>DATLFW010000107.1:0-8414 GCA_035540775.1 Acidimicrobiia bacterium | reverse complement strand
GCCTTCGGAGGCATCGTCGCCGTCAACCGGCCCGTCGACGACGAGACGGTGGCCCGGATGGAAGCGGCGGCCCAGGCCGACGTCGTCATCGCCCCCGGCTACGCCCCCGGGGTGGTCGAGCGGCTCGTCGCCAAGCGGAAGAACACTCGCATCCTGGAGGCCCCCGCACCGGTGCCCGACCCGGTCCACCTGCGGCCGGTCACCGGTGGCCTGCTCGTCCAGGACCCGCACCACTTCGCCGCCGCCCCGTCGGAATGGAAGGTCGTCACCAAGCTGCGCCCGACTGACGAGCAGTGGGCCGACGCCGAGCTGGCATGGCGGGTGTGCGCGTGGGTGAAGTCGAACGCCATCGTCCTCGTGAAGGACGGCCAGGCCGTCGGGATCGGGGCCGGGCAGCAGAACCGTGTCGAGTCGGGGCAGATCGCCGCCCAGAAGGCGGCCGGCCGGGCCGCCGGTGGAGCGTCCGCCAGCGACGCCTTCTACCCATTTCCCGACGGGATCGAGGCGGCCGCCGCTGCCGGCGTCGCCGTCGTGGTGCAGCCGGGTGGGGCAATGCGCGACGAGGAGAACATCGCCACGGCCGACCGGCTCGGGATCGCCATGGTCTTCACCGGAGAAAGGCATTTCCTCCATTGACCGCGACCATCCTCGACGGCAACGCGGCGGCCGCCGCCATTCGTGAAGACCTGCGCCAGCGGGTGGCTGTCCTGGCGTCGCAGGGGGTCACCCCCGGGCTCGCCACCGTGCTCATCGGTGACGATCCGGGTTCACGTGCCTACGTGAAGATGAAGCACAAGGACTGTGCCGAGGTGGGCATCCACTCGGTGCGTCACGACCTCCCGGCGCAGACGGAGCGCGACGAGGCGATCTTCCTCCTCGAAGAGCTGAACGGCGACCCGGCGATCGACGGCTACATCGTGCAGTTGCCGGTGCCCGACCACCTCGACCCGGTCGACTTGCTGATGCACGTCGACCCGGCCAAGGACGCCGACGGTCTCCATCCTGTCAACCTCGGCTACCTCGCCCTCGGGTTCCAGGCGCCTCGACCGTGCACGCCGCTCGCCATCCAGGATCTGCTCGCCCGGCACAAGGTGCCGGTGGCGGGCCGGCACGTGGTGATCGTCGGGCGGGGGACGACCGTCGGGCGGCCCCTCGCCATGCTCCTGTCGCTCAAGGAGGAGCACGCCAACGCCACCGTGACCCAGTGCCACACCGGCACGGCGTACCTGCCCGAGTTCACGCGGCAGGCCGACATCCTGGTGGCCGCCATGGGACGACCCGGGGCGATCATCGCCGACTGGGTGAAGCCGGGTGCGGCCGTCCTCGACGTGGGGATCACGCGATCGGAGACCGGTCTCGTCGGTGACGTCGCTCCCGACGTGGCCGACGTGGCCGGGTGGCTGGCGCCGGTGCCGGGCGGGGTGGGGCCGATGACCCGGGCGCTGCTCCTTCGCAACGTCGTGGAGGCGGCCGAGCGCCGCGCCGGGCGGGTGGTGTCGTGACCGAAGCCGCCGGCGCGCCCGTCCCGCCCGATCCGGCGTCTCCGCCGCCGACCCTTCCGTGTGCGCTGTGCGGCACGGTGGTGGAGTTGCCCGCCGAACGCTGCCCGTCGTGCGGCCTCTGGGCGGCCGGCCGGCGGCCTCCCGTGACGAGGGCCGTGGCCTTCCAGGCGACGGCCGCCTTCGTCGCGCTGTACGTCGTCACCTTGGCGGTCGTCGTCTTCGCCCGCTGACCTCGCGCTCCCAGCTTTCCTCTCGTCTTGGGGGAGTTGTGCTCGCTCAGCGAGCACAACTCCCCCAAGACGCAGAAGGGGGAGGCCGAAGGGAGGGGGGCTGCGCCCTCCCGTTACGATGCAGCGACATCCCGTCCCGGACGGCCCGTCCCGCAGGAGAGAGCCATGCCCGAACGCATCACCGTCGACGGAGGGAACCTCCAGGTCCCCGACGAGCCCATCATCCCCTTCATCGAGGGTGACGGCACCGGCGTCGACATCTGGCCGGCCGCCCAGCGTGTCCTCGACGCCGCCGTCGAGAAGACCTACGGCGGGCAGCGCCGCATCTCGTGGATGGAGGTGCTGGCGGGCGAGAAGGCGTTCAACGAGACCGGGAGTTGGCTCCCCGAGGAGACCGTCGAGGCGTTCCGCGACCACATCGTCGGGATCAAGGGCCCCCTCACCACCCCGGTGGGCGGCGGCATCCGCTCGCTCAACGTGGCCCTGCGCCAGATCCTCGACCTCTACGTGTGCCTGCGCCCGGTGCGCTGGTTCCAGGGTGTGCCGAGCCCGGTGAAGGCTCCCGAGAAGGTCGACATGGTGATCTTCCGGGAGAACACCGAGGACGTCTATGCCGGCAAGGAGTTGGAGGCGGGAACGCCCGAGGCGAAGAAGCTCCTGGAGTTCGTGCGCGACGAGTTCGGCTGGGACGTGCGCGACGACTCCGGCCTGGGCCTGAAGCCGGTGAGCGAGACGGGGTCGAAGCGCTTGATCCGCGCCGCCATCGAGTACGCCCTCTCGAAGGGCCGCCGGTCGGTGACCCTCGTGCACAAGGGCAACATCATGAAGTTCACCGAGGGCGCCTTCCGCTCGTGGGGCTACGACCTCGTGAAGGAGGAGTACGCCGACCGGGCCGTCTCGTGGGAGGACTGTGGCGGCGACCCGGGCGACAAGCTCCTCGTGCAGGACGCCATCGCCGACGCGTTCCTCCAGCAGATCCTCACCCGCGCCGACGAGTACGACGTCATCGCCACCATGAACCTGAACGGCGACTACATCTCCGACGCCCTGGCTGCCCAGGTCGGCGGCATCGGGATCGCCCCCGGCGGCAACATCAACTTCGTGACCGGGCACGGGGTGTTCGAGGCCACCCACGGCACGGCGCCCAAGTACGCCGGGCAGGACAAGGTGAACCCGGGCTCGGTGCTGCTGTCCGGCGTGCTCATGCTCGAGCATCTCGGGTGGAACGAGGCGGCCGACGCCATCATCGCCGCCCTCGAAGCGACGATCAGCGACAAGGTCGTCACCTACGACTTCGCCCGTCTGATGGAGGGCGCCACGCAGGTGAAGACGTCGGAGTTCGCCGAGGCGATCGTCGACCGCCTCTGACGCCGCGGTGACGGGCGGTCAGGCGCGCTGCTCGCGCCGGCCGCCCAGCTGTTCCCAGACGGCCTCGACGTTGGTGAACTCTGTCCCCTCGGGGAGCATCGAGATCATCCCCACCACGTCGTCGGGCGCGCCCTGACGTTCGGCGCTCATCAGCAGGGTCTCGCGGTCGGCGGGGAAGACCGACGGCTCGATCCAGCGGGCCAGGTCCGAACGCATCTCGACCTCCTCAGGGGTCAACGACCCCTCCGGGGTGAAGCCACGGTCGCCGCGGATGCGGGCGTCTGGTTCCGGCTCGTCGTCGCCGGGCGCCTCCATCTGCCGTCGCTCCTGGGCGCGGGCCTCGATCGGTGACCCGTCGACGATCGACTGGGTCTCCCCGTCGAGCTGCTCGTCGAGCATCGGGCCGTGCTTGTCGCTCCCGCGTTCGTCCGTCATGCCGACACCTTCTCTTCGAGTCGGGCGAGGATGGCGTCGGAGAACGCCGGGAGGTCGTCGGGGTTGCGCGACGTGATGAGGTTCGCCTCTTCCACTACCTCCTGGTCCACCCAGGTCGCACCCGCGTTCTCCAGGTCCCGCCGGATCGACGGCCACGACGTCACCGTCAGACCCTCGATGACGTCGGCGTCCACGAGCAGCGAGCCGGCGTGGCAGACGGCGGCGACCGTCCGTCCGGTGTTGAACATCGCCCGGGTGAACCGCACCGCCGATTCCTCCAGGCGGAGCTTGTCGGGCGAGTACCCGCCGGGGATGACGAGGGCGTCGAAGTCTTCGGGGTCGAGGTCGGAGATGGCGGTGTCGGGGGTGACGGTCTCGTTGCCCTTCTTCCCGGTCAGTTCCTGGCCCGCCGACGGCCCGGCGACGACGACCTCGTGGCCGGCCTCGGTCAGGCGGTCGTAGGGGACCCGGAACTCCGAGTCCTCGAAGTCGGAGGCGAGGATGAAGGCGACCTTGGCCATGGTGTGATTCCTCCATGCGTCGCAGGAGGCGACGGCGTCGGAAATCCAGCGTCCTCGCGCACCTACCCGCGGCCGGAACGGGAAAAACCCCGGTTGGGCGGGGCGGCGTCCGGCACCGATAGCGTGAGCCGGAGACACAGGAGGAAGGCATGAAGGTCACCGTCATCGGCGCCGGCTTCTACGGCTCCACCACTGCCCAGCGACTCGCCGAGGCCAACTTCCTCGACGAGGTGGTCATGGTCGACATCATCGAGGGGCGCCCGCAAGGCCTCGCCCTCGACATGATGCAGAGCCGACCGATCGAGGGTTTCGAGACGAAGATCGTCGGTTCGAACGACTACGGCGCCACCGCCGGCTCCGACGTGTGCGTCATCACGGCCGGTCTGCCCCGGAAGCCGGGGATGAGCCGGATGGACCTCCTCGAGACGAACGCCGGGATCGTGGGGGGCGTCACGCGGGAGTTCGCAGCCGGTTCGCCGGACGCCGTCATCATCGTCGTGTCGAACCCCCTCGACGAGATGACCTACCTCGCCGCCGAGGCGAGCGGGTTCCCTCGCGAGCGGGTCATGGGCCAGGCCGGGATGCTCGACACCGCGCGCTTCAAGCACTTCGTGGCGGAGCGGTTCGGCGTCTCGCCCCTCGCGGTCGACGCCATCACGCTGGGCAGCCACGGCGACACCATGGTGCCGGTGCCGAGCCAGGTCACCGTCGAGGGCAAGCCGCTCACCGAGGTCGCCGACGACGCCGCTATCTCCGAGCTGGTCGAGAAGACCCGCGACGGCGGGGCCGAGATCGTCGGCCTGCTGAAGACGGGCTCGGCCTACTTCGCCCCCTCCAGCGCCGCCGCCAAGATGGTCGAGGCGGTGCTGAAGGACACGAAGGAGACCATGCCGGTCTGCGCCTGGGTCGACGGGCAGTACGGCATCGAGTCGGTGTACCTCGGCGTCCCCGCCCGCTTGGGTCGCGGTGGGGTGGAGGAGGTCGTCGAACTCGACCTCACCGACGACGAGGTCTCCGCGCTGCGCACCGCCGCCGACGCTGTCCGCAGCAAGCAAGCCGACGTCACGCAGTTCGTGTAGAAGGGAAGCCATGCGCGCATGGCTCCAGCCCAGCCCGATCGGCTCCCTCGCCGTCGCCGTCGACGGTGAGGCCGTCGTCCGCATCGATCTCAGCGGCGACCTCGGTCGCCTGCTGGCCGCGGCTCCGGACCCGCATGCCGTCGAGATCCTCGAGCGGGCTCCGACGCGAGGGGTCGCCAAGGAACTCGACGGCTACTTCGCCGGGCGCCTCCGCACGTTCACGGTGCCCGTCGACCTCTCGTCGGTCGGCGGGTTCCATCGGGAGGCGCTCCAAGCGGTCTACGACGAGGTGGGCTACGGCGACGTCGCGTCGTACGGCGAGGTGGCGGCCATGGCCGGTCGCCCCTTGGCGGCCCGGGCCGTGGGGCAGGCGATGAACCGCAACCCGGTGCCCGTGATCGTCGGGTGCCACCGGGTGCTGGCGGCCGACGGCTCGCTCCATGGGTTCGGCACCGGAGGCCTGGAGACGAAGCGGCGCCTGCTGGAGATCGAAGGGGTCGTTCCGACCCGTCTCAATCTCCCCGCCGCAGGCTGAACCGGTCGAGCACACGGCCGTCGTCGGCCACAGCGGCGGCGTCCAGGCGGTCGCCGGTCACCTCGACGCCGACGAAGTGGTGCTCCACGGCGTGCGACATCAGGTCCACGCCGACCTCACACGGCTCTCGGAAGTCGTAGAGGGCCCGCCCCCCGCCACCCGTCACGACGTAGGTGACGCCACCTGCTGATTCGAAGCGCTGGTAGAGGTGGTCGTGCCCGGACAGCACGAGGTCGACGTCGTGCTCCTCGAACACGCGCCCCCAGGCCTGTTGGACCGACGCGACCGACCCGTGTGCGCCGCAGGAATACGGCGGCTGGTGGAAGGAGACGACGGTGAGGTCGTCCTCCGCCTCGGCGAGCCGCTCGGCCAACCACGCCGCCTGCTCGGCGTTCGGCCGGTTGCCGTCGAGGAAGTAGAGACGGAGGCCGGTGAGCCGGCGCTCGTAGGGAAGCGGCGGCAGGCCGAGGTACTCCAGCTGCTCGTCGCCGTACCCCCGGACGACGTCGTGGTTGCCGAGGGTGACCCAGAACGGGCGGCCGTCCTCCCGGAGTTCGGCGTAGGGCTCGTCGAGCTGCGCCTCGAAGTGTTCGGGCTCGCCGAAGTCGTACACGTTGTCGCCCGTGGTGACGAGGGCGTCGACCCGATGCCCGTCGGCGACCCACGCCTCCATCTGGTTGGCGACGGCGACCTGGGCCGGACCGCCCCCGAAGTCACCGAAGACGGTGAAGCCGGCGTCCGGGCCGGCGGGAGGGGTCGTCGTGGTCGTGGGGCGCGCCGGGGTCGGAAGGGTCGTCGGGACCGCCCGGTCGTCGCCGTCGCCGCACGCGGTGAGGCCTCCGGTGAGGGCGGTGACAGCGAGGAGGGCGACGGTGGCGAGACGCCGGCGCGCGCCGGCGAGCGGCGGCGGCCGGTCAGTACCGGGTGCGGGAGCGGAGCGAGGCGAAGGCGTCACCGAGTCGGAGCAGGGCTTGGCGGGCGGCGGTCAGCTTGGCGAGGTCGCCTCGGAGTCGGAGGCGGCCGTCGACGAACGCTTGCTGTGCGTTGATGGTGCCACGGCTGAGCGCCTCGGCGGTTTCGCGTGACGAGACGAGCGTGACGTCGGGATGCTCGAGCCGCCCCCAGTGCACCGTCACGCTCCCGTTGCGGAAGGCGACGGCGTACTCCGCGCCGGGGATGTCGGCCTGGACGGTGAGGTCGACTCCCTCGGTCGCCGCCCGCACGCCGTCGGACGCGTTCGCCTCGTGTTCCAGCGCGGCGGCCCATTCCGGCGTGAGGAACTGCACGTCGTCGGCCATGCCCGGATCATCCTCCACGACCCACCGCTCTCGCCACGTATGCTCCGGCGATGGTCGAGCGGCGAGAGGTCGAGGTGGCGGTGGTGGGTGCCGGGTTCGCCGGTCTTGCCGCTGCCCACGCGTTGTGCGAGGCGGGCATCGACACCGTGGTCGTGGAGGCCCGCGACCGGGTCGGCGGGCGAGTGCTCAACCACCGGCTGGCTGACGGCCGCGTCGTCGAGGTCGGCGGGCAGTGGATCGGGCCGACGCAGGACCGGATGTACGCGCTGGCACGCGAGCTGGGCGTCGAGACCTACCCGACGCCGACGACGGGTGACTCCATCCTCCTGCTCGACGGCCGGGAGTACCGGTTCGCCGGCGGGCTGCCCAAGCTCAACCCGGCCGTGCTCCTCGACTACGGGCAGGCGATGAAGCGCCTCGACCGCATGGCGGCCAAGGTGCCGCTCGACGCGCCGTGGAACGCCCCCGACGCCGACCGCCTCGACGGCCAGACGCTCGAGTCGTGGATGCGGCGCAACGTGCGGACGGGGTCGGCGCGCAAGCTCCTCGCGCTCGGGGTCGACGCCGTCTTCGCCACCGAGCCCGGCACCCTGTCGCTGCTGTGGACGCTCTTCTACCTGCACTCGGGTGGCAACTTCGACCGCCTCCTCAGCACCCGCAACGGCGCCCAACAGGACCGCTTCGTCGGGGGCTCCCAGCTCCTCGCCGAGAGGATGGCGGCGCGGCTGCCCGACGGGGTCCTGCAGCTCGACGCGCCCGTCCGCCGGGTCGACCAGAACGGTGACGCCGTGATGCTCGAGTGTGGCCGCCTGCTGGTGCGGGCGCGGCGAGCCATCGTGACCGTTCCACCGGCCGTGCAGGCCCGGATCGACTTCACGCCATCCCTCCCCGCTGACCGGGCGCAGCTGTTGCAGCGGATGCCGCACGGCTCGGTGATCAAGTGCATGGCCGTCTACGACGAGCCGTGGTGGCGGGCCGAGGGTCTCGACGGGCAGGGCGTCGACACGGAGGGGCCGGTCGGGGTCACCTTCGACAACACCCCCTTCGACCCGTCGGTCGAGGGCGACCCTCCGGGTGTACTTCTCGCGTTCCTCGAGGGCGACCACGCCCGGGCGCTCTCGGGTGTGAAACCCGAGGAACGCAAGCGGGCGGTGATCGGCAGCCTGGTGAAGTTGTTCGGGCCGAAGGCCGCAGACCCCGTCGACTACGTCGACCTCGACTGGTCGGCGGAGGAGTGGACGCGGGGCTGCTACGGCGCCCACACGCCTCCAGGGGTGTTGACGCGCTATGGCCCCGCGCTGCGCCGTCCCGTCGGCAACGTCCACTGGGCGGGCACCGAGACCGCCGAACACTGGGCCGGATACATGGACGGGGCGGTGGAGTCGGGCGAGCGGGCCGCCAACGAGGTCCTCACCGCCCTCGCCTGACCGCCCTCCCACTTTCGGC
>DATLFW010000106.1:0-9999 GCA_035540775.1 Acidimicrobiia bacterium | reverse complement strand
CGTCCCGCTCGTCTACCTCGAGGTCGACGACGGGTTCGTGGTCATGGCCGCCAATGGAGGGCGGGGCCCGATCCCCGAGTGGTATCGCAATCTGCTGGCGGCCGGCACGGGGGTCGCCGACCTCGGACGGCGGCGGCTGCGTGTGACGCCGCGAGTACTCGATGGGGACGAACGGGAAGCGATGGCGGCGACGCTCGCCCACGTCGCTCCTTCCACCCCCCACTACTCCACGCTGGCAGGGCGGGAACTGCCGCTCGTCCTACTCGCCCTCGACGGGCCCGCCTGACGCCAGACCTCGAGACGTCGTCAGACGACGGCTGCGGCCGAGGTGAAAATCCGCAGGCTCGAGAACCCGGGGAGGGCCGCGAATCGGCGGTCCATGCGCTCCATGGCTCGCGCTCCTTCTGGCCCCGACGCCAAGTACGACAGCACACGTCCGAACTCCTCGGGCGTCTTGTAGCCGTCGCCGATTCCGACGGGAGTCCACGACCCACGGAGCACCTGGCGGAGGGCTGCTCTCGTCACGGCACTGGCAGCCAGACGCCACTCGGCCTGGAGCAGATAGAAGCTGTAATGGCGAGCTTCCTGGGCGGCGATCCGCGTGAGGAGTTCAGCCAGCAGCCGGTGACCGCACCGGGAAGCCAGAAGCCGATAGCCCGTGAGCGTCAACAGCTCATTCGCCGCACCCCATGCCATGTGCGCCGCCGTGACGGCATGGCCGACGGGACCTCCCATCCGCGTCACCAGCCGTTCGATTCTCGATGGATCGGGCGGCGGCGGCATCTGCCGGAGCGGCACGTCGACATCGCCGCGCTCCGCATACAGATCGAGGAACATCCCGAGGGCTTCAGCGTGGCCGACTTCCTCGCGCCTCCACACTTCGAGGAAGCGGGCGATCAGGGGATCACCGGTCGTGTTGGGATGCGCCGTGACGCCGACAAGTTCGCGGTCGGTGAAGCCTTCGACGTCTCGCATGTAGACGAGGCAGTCCAGGACCTCGGCCGCGATCTCCGTGTCGGGGACGGCGTGCCACGCCAAATCGTCGATGGGCAGTGGCGCTGCAGCGTCGAGGATCCGGGTGCACCGACGTTCGTTGCGGTCCCGGATCGGTCGCCAGCGGGCGGCATGGTCGGGAAGCGGTTCGGTTGACATCGCCTGGTCTTCGGAACCGGATTCACAGGCGGATGAAGGTTGCGAGACTCCAATTGAGGGGTAGACCGCGGCCATGGCGTTCAGCCTCGTTCTGACCCTCGCTCTCTTCGCCGCCCTCGTCGCCTACGGTCGCCGGTGGCTCCACCATCGCCGCGAGATCGAGCAGGTGATGGACGCCCAGAAGCAACCCCAGTCCCCGCCGCGCCGCCCGTCGGCCCGGCCCGGGGCTCCGGGGCGCCTCACGAACGACGGTTCGCCGTTCGCTGCGCGCGAACAGCCCGCGATGCCCGCCGCGCGCGCCAGGCCGGTGGAACGCCTGCTCCAGCCGCTCTTCGTGAACGCCCCCGGAGAGCACCTCATGGTCGACGCCCTCCTGGCGGCACCTCCCGGCGACCCTTCGAAGGGGCAGCGTCCCGCCATTCCCGCCACCCTCCTCCTCTCCACCCGGACGCATCCTTTGGTGGCGGCTGCCGGCGAGCGCCTGCTCCAGGAGTGGGCCGACAACGGCGAGGCCGTCACCATGCAGATCGACGCCGGGCCCGACGGGGTGCGAGCCCGTCTGTCGGGCCCGCGGAGCGCCGTCACTCTCGAACTCGAGGACGTCTCGATCGGCAACTCGCTCGGCTGATCTCACCTCGGCGCCGTTGCTTCCCCGCTCGCCAGCCGATACCTTGTAGTCCTATGCATTGGGATGCAAGGGATCGGCGGCCACGTGCAGATCGATAAGGACCTCGTCGCAGCGTCGGCCACCCCACTTGTCCTCGCCATCCTCGCCGAGGGCGAGAGCTACGGGTACGCCATCCTGAGGCGAGTACGCGAGCTGTCGGAGGGCGAGCTCGAGTGGACGGACGGGATGCTCTATCCCCTCCTCCACCGCCTCGAGCGACTCGGCTTCGTCACCACCGAATGGCAGACGCCGCCGGAGGGACGGCGTCGGAAGTACTACGCCATCACCGAAGCAGGCCTCGCCGCCCTCGCCGAGCATCAGCGGCAGTGGGTCACGGTGACTCGCGCTCTCGGCCACGCGTGGGGCCGCGGCCTGCTGCCGGTCCTCGGTGGAGCCTGACGAATGGAATCCCTCGACCGGGAGATCGCGCAGTGGCGGTCGTTCGTCGAGCAGCGACCGGCCGTCGACGGGCGGGACGTCGACGAGTTGGAGGGCCACCTGCGTGACTAGATCGCCGATCTGCACGCCGCCGGTCTGGCCGAGGACGAGGCGTTCCTCGTCGCCGTGAAGCGGATGGGCGGACTCGACGAGCTGTCGCGAGAGTTCGCTCGGGAGCACAGCGGCCGGCTGTGGAAGCAGCTCGTCCTCGCCCAGGACGACGAGGAGCGAACAGCCGAACGGCGGTGGCCGGAGGCGGTCATCTTCTCCGTCGGGGCCGCCGTCGCCGCCCTCGTTGCGTGCCGGGCGGCCGGCTTCCCGACGGAAGTACCCGGGTGGCTGTCGCGAAACGCGACGCTTCTGGTCATCCCGTTCCTCGCCGGTTGGTTCGCTCGTCGCCGGCGGCTCCCGCTTCGTCGCGTCCTGGTCGCAGCGACGGCCGTGGCCGCCGCTGCCGCGGTGGTCAACGCCTACCCATACGACCCAGACAGCGCCACCGAGGCGCTCGTCGCGACGCATCTGCCCGTCGTCGTGTGGTTCGTCGTCGCGTACGCGTACGTCGGCGGTGAGGTGGGGTCACACGAGCGGCGGATGGACGTCGTCCGCTTCACGGGCGAGTGGCTCATCTACTACGTGCTGATTGCGCTCGGCGGCGGCGTCCTCATGGGATTGACGGCCGCCATCCTCGAGCCGACGGGCGCCGACCCGGAGTGGGTGGCGGCGTGGATCTTGCCGTCGGGGGCGGCTGGCGCCGTGGTCGTGGCCGCCTGGCTCGTCGAGTCGAAGCAGCGGGTGATCGAGAACATGGCGCCCGTGCTCACGATGCTCTTCACTCCCCTGTTCGCCGTGATGCTCGTCGTCGCGGTCGTCGCCTATGCGGCGACGGGGTTGGGCGGTGGATTCGACCGCGAACTGCTCGGCGTCTTCGACGCGCTGATGGTCGTGGTGCTCGGACTCGTCCTCTACGGCATCTCGGCCAGCGAGCCGTCGCGGGCGCCGGGATGGATGGACCGCACGCAGCTGGTCGCCGTCGCCGCCGCCCTCCTGCTCGACGTCATGGTGCTGGCGTCGATGGCCACCCGCATCGGCGACCTCGGCTTCACGCCGAACCGGACCGCCGCCCTCGGGCTCAACCTCGTCCTCCTGGTCAACCTGGCCGGGACCGCCTGGTGGTCGGTGCGATTCGTGACCGCACGCGCCGCCGCCCATCGTCTCGAGCGCTGGCAGACCACCTACCTCCCCGTCTTCGCCCTCTGGGCCGCCGTCGTCGTCGCCGTCCTCCCGCCTGCCTTCGGCTTCGACTGATCGCCTCGCCCGCGCAAGGGTCAGATGCGCACTGGCGTCCAGGCCGCCGGGAGGTGCTTGATCCCGTTGATGAAGCCGGAGCGGAGTCGGTCGGGGACGGCGGTGGCATGGATGTCGGGGAGTCGGGTGAGCAGTTCCCTGAACACCACGGAGATTTCCCGCCGGGCGAGATGGGCGCCGAGGCAGAAGTGCGGGCCGGGGCCGCCGAAGCCCACGTGGTCGTTGGGCGACCGGCGCACGTCGAACCGGTGGGGGTCGTCGAACACCGCCTCGTCGCGGTTGGCCGACCAGTACCAGAGGACGACCTTGTCGCCCTCGGTGAACTTGTGGTCGCCGAGACGCACGCCGTCTCGGGTGACGGTGCGCCGGAAGTGCATGACGGGCGACGCCAGCCGCACGATCTCCTCGACGGCGGTCGGGGTCACCGCGTCGAGATCGGCCTGCCACACGGCCCGCTGCTCGGGGTTCTCGGTGAGGAGGTGGAGGCCGTGGGCGATGGCGTTGCGGGTCGTCTCGTTGCCGGCGACGACGAGGAGGATGAAGAAGGAGGCGAGTTCCTCGGCGGTGAGGTGCTCGCCGTCGACCTCCGCCGTGACGAGGGCGGTCGTGAGGTCGTTGCGCGGCGTGCGGACACGATCCTCGCCGAGTTCGCGCACCAGGTCGGCGAGTTCCTGGCCGGCGGTCAGGATGGCACCCATCACGCCCCACGGGTCGTCCTGGTCGGCGTACTCCTCGTCCGTGAAGCCGAGGATCACGTTGGTGCGGTCGAAGATGTAGCGCTCCTCCGAGCGCGGGATGCCCATGAGGTCGACGATGATCCGCAGCGGCACCTTTGCGGCGATCTCGGTGACGAAATCGCACTCCCCCGCCGGGGCGAGGTCGGCGACGATCTCGCCCACGATGCCTTCGACGTCGGCCTTGAGGGCGTCGAGGCTCTTGGGGGTGAAGGCTCGCGACACGATGCGGCGCAGGCGGGCGTGGCGGGGGTCGTCCATGTTGATCATGGAGCCGAAGAACTCGAGGAACGGGACGGGGAGGTCGACGATGTTGGTGCCCTGGCCGGAGCAGAAATCCTCCGGCCGCCGGCTGGCCTCCACGACTTCGGCGTGACGGGTGAGGCACCAATAGCCCGGTCCGGGCGGGAGCGCCTCGGTCTGCGGCTCGTCGAAGAAGGGGAGATCGTCACGCGCCCGCAGGGCGGAGAACACGGCCTCGCGGTGCTCCATCGGCTCGAGCCAGAAGTCGAGGTCGGAAAGGTCGGTTCGGAGGGCTCCGGTCATGGCAGGGACCGTACCCGCGCCACCCGTCCCACTGTCAGAGTTCGACCTCGTGGCTGCGCGCCTTTTCGTCTCCGGCACAGCGAGCGACGACCACGCGGTGACTGCCCGACGGCGCATTCCACTCGTGGCGATCCGGGTTGCGGGTGGCCAGGCGTTCGAGGGGCACCCGGATGTCGAGAACGCCCTCGTCGCCGGGCGCGACCTCGATCCGCTGGAACCCCACCAGTCGCGGCGGTGCTCCGGGGTCGGGAAGTTCGGCGTAGACCTGGACCACGTCGGTGCCGGCGCGGCCCCCCGTGTTCGCCACCGTTGCGCGCACCTCGAGGGCGTCGGCGTGAAGCACGACGTCGGAACCCGTCAGGTCGAAGGTCGTGTACGACAGGCCGAAGCCGAATGGGAATCGCGGCGGGGTTCCCTGCCGGGCGAGATGCCACCATCCGTGCCAGCGGTCGTAGCGAAACGTCGTCGCGTCCCGATCGAAGGCCGGCAGGTCGGCTTCGTCTCGGGGAACGCTGAAGGGGAGCCGACCGGACGGTTCCACGTCACCGAGAAGAACGTCTGCCAGCCCGGTCCCCGCCTCGCACCCGCCGTACCACGCCTGCACCAGGGCAGGCACCGCGTCGACCCACTCGTCGACGACCACCGCGCTCCCCGCCTGGACCACGACGATGGTGCGCGGGTTGGCGGCGGCAACCGCCCGGACGAGCGACACATCTGCCTCGCTCAGCCGCACGCTGCTCCGATCGCCGCCGACGCTGAAGCCCGTCGGCCGCTCCTCGAGCCGCTCCGGCTTGGCGATGGGCGGGACCTCAGCGATCCGAGCCTGGTAGCGCTCGACGGCGTCGGCCTCGTCCTTCTCGGGGAACAGCCCGCCGAGTGAGGGGTCGGTGGCCCCGATGTACTCACCCTCGTCGAGGTAGGTGTAGCCGACGACCACCACGGCGACCTCGGCACGAGCGGCGGCTTCCGCGGCCCGGGTGACGTCGCTGCCGTCGTCGTGCCCGACGACGTTGCCCGCCCGCCGGAGCCCGTCGAGGACGGTCGTGCATTCGAGGTCCCACACGTCGCTCGACCCTCCGTCGCCCAGGTTCACGCGATCGGCGAGACGACCGACGGCGGCGAGCGCCGTCCCCGGAGTGAGCGGGAGGATCGGCATGCCATCGACGGGCTCGTTGCGGAGCAGGACGACGGAGCGGGCAGCGACCTCCCTGGCCAGGGCGCGGTGCTCGGGCGCGCCGAGCACGTCACGGGGCGGCGACGGCGACGAGAGCACGTCGTCGAAGCGCAACAGGGTGGCCACGAGGCGGGCGACGGCCGCGTCGACGTCGTCCCAGGACGCCTCGCCCCGCTCGAGCGCTCCGGGCAGCGCCTGGGCGCGCACCATGCGGTGGGGCATCTCGATGTCGAGGCCGGCGGAGAGCGACGTGGCGGCGTCTCGCAGGCCGAAGATCCAGTCACTGATGACGAAACCCTCGAAACCCCACTCCCCGCGGAGCATGTCGCGGATGAGCGCGTGGCTCTGGCCGCACCACTCGCCGTTCACCGAGTTGTAGGCCGTCATCACCGCCGCGACGCCCTCGTCGACGATCCGGCGGAAGTGCGGTAGGTACACCTCGTGTAGCGCCACCTCGTCGACCTCGATGTCGACGCTGAACCGGGCGTTCTCCATGGAGTTGCACGCGAAGTGCTTGACGCAGGCCAGGACGTGGCGTTGCAGGCCTCGGGTGAGGGCGGCGCCGAGTTCGCCCACGTGGTGGGGATCCTCACCGTAGGTCTCCTGCGCCCGCCCCCAGGCCGGGTGCCGGAGGACGTTCACGCACACCGCGCCGGTGAGGTCGGCGCCCACGGCCCGGAGTTCACGCCCGATCGCGTCGCCGACCCGCTCTTCGAGTTCCGGGTCCCACGTGGCGCCCCGAGCCATCGAGACGGGGAAGGCGGTGGCGTTCCCGACCACGCAGCCGCGTGGCCCGTCCGCGAAGTGGACGCCGGGCAGGCCCACGCGGTCCACCTCGGCGGCGGCAAAGGGCATCCGGTGGTAGCCGTCCTCGGCGAGGTAGGTCAGACCCGCCCACGTCGGCGCGTCACCGTCGAGACACCACAGGCGCTCCTCGGGCGTGAGGGCCGCGACCAATCTGCGGGCGATCTCCATCGGATCAGCCCCACCCCGGACGGCATCCCGAGCCTGCTGGAAGTTCACCGGTCGATCCCCTCTGCAACGCGGTCATACGCCTGTCGGATGGCACCTCGATCGAGGCTGGTGTCGGGCTCGACCACTTCGGCCGGAAGGCTCCATGCTCCGACCACGTCGTCCACCGGACAGCCGGCCAGCGTGGCTGCCGCCTGGACGGCGGCGCCACGGGCGACGAGCTCCTCGTCGACCGGCACGAGCACCTCGGTGCCGGAGAGGTCGGCGACCACCCGCCGGTAGGTCCGGCTCCGGGCGCCACCTCCCACGAGGAAGATGCGGCGGGGGCACGGGTCGAGGTGCTCGGCGCCGGCGAGCAAGTTGCACACGACACCCTCGAAGGCGGCCCGGGCCAACTGGGCGCGCGACACGTCGGAGCGCACGCCGGTGATCGTGCCCGTGGCATCCGGCCGGTTCGGTGTCCGCTCGCCGTCCAGGTGCGGCACGAGCACCACCCCGCCGGAGCCGGGCGAAGCGTCGGAGGCGATGCGGTCGAGTTCGGCGGCGTCGACACCGAGCAACCGGGCGACGGCGTCGGTGACCTTCGTGGCGTTGAGGGTGCACACGAGCGGCAGGTATCGCCCGGTGGCGTCGGCGAAGCCCGCCACCGTACCGGTGGGGTCGGCCGTCGGCGTCGTGCTGACGGTGCAGGCCGTACCGCTCGTCCCGAGGCTCAGCGCCAGGTCGCCGGGCGTCAGGCCGAGGCCCAGGGCGGCGGCCATGTTGTCGCCGGTGCCCGGCCCCACCACGATGCCGTCCCACTCGCCCGCCGCCTCGACCGGCCCGAGGACCGTGGGCAGTCGCGGCAGCCAGTCCACGTCGGGGTCGACGAGCTCCAGCAGGTCGATCCGGTACCGCTCCTCGGCGGGCGACCACCATCCGGTTCCCGAGGCGTCGCCCCGGTCGGTGGTGGGCCGGCCGGTGAGCCGGGCGGTGAGCCAGTCGTGGGGCAACTGAATCCTGGCGACCCGCCGATACACGTCGGGTTCGTTGCGCCGGAGCCAGCGGAGTTTGGTGATGGTGAAGCTCGGCACCGGAACGCTGCCGCATGCCGCCGCCCACGCCTCGGCCCCCAGGGCGGCGACCAGCTCCTCGGCGTCGATTGCGGACTCGGTGTCGTTCCAGAGCTTCGCCGGACGAAGTGGCGTCCCGTCGGCGCCGGTGACCACCAGGCCGTGCTGCTGGCCGGCGATCGCCACCGCCGCCGGACGGTTGGACCGATCGGCGCCGGCCTGGGCCCACGCCGCGTCGAAGGCGTCGGCCCACGCGCGGGGGTCTTGCTCGCTCCGCGGCGGGGTGGTCGGCGGGTGCGGTGCGCGTCCCGAAGCGACCAGCCGGCCGGTGTCGGCGTCTCGGATCTCGACTTTGCAGGCGGACGTCGAGGAGTCGACGCCGGCGACCAGCGGCACGTCAGCGGGCGCCGAGCAGGTGCTCGAGCGCGAGCTGGTCGAGTCGGGTGGCACCGTGCGAGCGCCCGCCCTTCGCATCGGCGTCGAAGTCGTCGAACGCCGCGGGGTCGGCCAGCAGGTCCTCGTAGGACTCGCCGTCGGCGAGCGTGGGCGAGGCCAGGTCGGGGACGCCGGCGGCCGCGAGCGCCTCCTGCACCTCGGGGTCGGCCCGGAAGGCCTCGGCTCGCTCCTTCAGGAGCAGATACGTGCGCATGTTCGCCGCCGCCGACTCCCACACGCCGTCCATCGCCTCGGTGCGCAGGGGCTTGTAGTCGAAGTGCCGGGGGCCGTCGTACCCACCGTGTTCGAGCAGGTCGACCAGGGCGAAGGCACTGAGGAGGTCGCCGTGGCCGAACACGAGGTCCTGGTCGAACTTCGGACCGTGCTGTCCGTTGAGGTCGATGTGGAAGAGCTTGCCGTGCCAGAGCGCCTGGGCGATGGCATGCACGAAGTTGAGATTCGACATCTGCTCGTGCCCGACCTCGGGGTTGAGACCGACGATGTCGGCGTGCTCGAGGGTGGAGATGAAGGCGAGGGCGTGACCGACGGTGGGGAGGTAGATGTCGCCCCGTGGTTCGTTCGGCTTCGGTTCGAGGGCGAAGCGGATGCCGTAGCCGCGGTCCTTGACGTACTGGGCGAGGGTGTCGATCGCTTCTCGATAACGGTCGAGCGCAGCCCGGTGGTCCTTGGCGAGGTCGACCTCGCTGCCCTCGCGGCCGCCCCAGAAGACGTATGTGCTGGCGCCGAGTTCGGCGGCGAGATCGAGGTTTCGCATCACCTTCCGGAGTGCGAATCGGCGCACGTCGCGGTCGTTGGCGGTGAACGCGCCTTCCTTGAACACCGGGTGGGTGAACAGGTTCGTCGTCACCATCGGCACGACCAGGCCCGTGGCGTCGAGCGCCTCCCGGAACCGCTTCAGGTGCCGGTCGCGCTCGTCGGCGCCGCTGCCGAACGGTACGGCGTCGTCGTCGTGGAACGTCACGCCCCACGCCCCGAGCTCGGCCAGGCGGTGCACCGTCTCCACCGGGTCCAGCGGTGACCGGGTCGGCTCACCGAACGGGTCGCGAGCTTGCCAGCCCACGGTCCAGAGGCCGAACGTGAAGCGGTGTTCGGGACGGGGCGTCAGGTCCATCGTGGTGTCCGTTCTCGCGCTGACCGAGCGGCCGGGAGCGCCAGTGAGGTCGGTCGTCGGCTCGTCATCGTCCCACCTCGGGCAGGCTCGTGCAGCCCCCGCCGAGCCGCGTGCTTCCCTCTGGCTCGAGGGTTGCGGCCGTCGCAGGAGCGGTCGGGCCAGTCGGAGCCACGGCAGTAGCCTCGGGGCGGAACAATGCGCCAGCTTGGTGCGGAGTTCGGCGCGAGCGTCCGCCCCCGTAGCTCAGGGGATAGAGCATCGGTTTCCTAAACCGTGTGCCGCAGGTTCGAATCCTGCCGGGGGCGCTGGAGCCTGGCCGTCGACGGTCGTCGCGAATTCAGGGGTCCTCGCCCGCCGACGGACGGCCATCGCCAAGGCGACAATTCCGGGCG
>DATLFW010000105.1:0-7113 GCA_035540775.1 Acidimicrobiia bacterium | reverse complement strand
GAGGGGGGCACGAGGGAGGGAACGGAATGTCGAAGCGAAGTCGTCTCGCCGCGGTCGCTGCGGGCATCGTGATGGTGGTCGTCGTCGGCGCGTTGACGCCGGCCGGCGCCCACGTCTCGTCGTCCATCGACCATCTCTGGTCGGAGCACATCCGGCCCCGGGTGGTCAACGAGCACTACACCAAGAAGGAGTCCAACGGCCGGTACTACACCAAGAACCAGTCGAACCTGCGCTACTACACGAGGACCCAGGCGAACGGGCGCTACTACAAGAAGAGCGAGTCGAACGCCCGCTACTACACCAAGAGCCAGGCGAACGCTGCCTTCGCACCCTTCGGGGTGAGCGACCTGGCCCGGTACTGCGGGACGCCCGCTGGCAATGCCTACGCGCCGTGCCAGACCGGGCCTCGGACGGTGAGTGACACGGCCAACTCGACCGGGCACAACCCCGACGTCGCCATCGGTGCCGACGGGTTCCCGATCGTGGCCTTCCACGACAACACGAGCGGGAACCTCCTCGTGGCGCACTGCGGCGACCCGACGTGCACGCCGTCGGAGGCGACGGTCAGCACGGTCGACAACTCGGCCAACGACGTCGGTGAGCGGCCGGCCATTGCCATCGGCGCCGACGGCCTGCCGGTGATCTCGTACTTCGACAACACCGCCGACGACCTCTATGTCGCCAAGTGCAACGACCACCAGTGTGCGGGCGGCGACGAGACCCTGACTGTCGTGGCCCCCGACAACGAGGGCGCCTTCAACGACATCGTGGTGAGCGAGGCGGGCCTGCCGATCGTGGCGTTCCAGGACGTCGCCAACGACACCATGGAGATCGTCCGGTGCACGGCGGCCGACTGCTCGACGTTCAGCATCGAAGCGACCTTCGGGCCGAACGCCGACATCGGCGAGTTCGTCTCCATGGCGCTCGGCTCCGACGGGCGCGCCGTGATCGCCGTCTACGACGCGGGCGACGGCAACCTCCTGGTGGCGCGGTGCTTGGCGACCGACTGCGACAACGGCGTGTCGTTCGAGACGGTCGACGGGACGGGCGCCGAGAACGTCGGCGGGGAGACCTCGGTGACGATCGGCGCCGACGGGTTCCCGGTGGTGGCGTACGAGGACGTGGCCACCGGTCACCTCCTCATGGTCGACTGCAACGACATCGCCTGCGACGGCGGCAACGAGACGATCACGACCTTGGACTCGACGATCAACGACGTCTACGACACGTCGATCATCACCGGGTTCGACGGAGACCCGATCGTCGCCTACGCGGCCGACGTGGCACTCGACGGCAAGATCCGCATCGTCGACTGCGACGACCGGTCGTGCGCGGGCGAGACGCCCGTCGAACTCGACACCGTCGTCCCGACGTCGGTCTACGCCGCCGTGGCTCTCGGCACCGATGGCATTCCCGTCGTCGCCTACCACGACGACGACGGTGACAGCCTCGACGTCGCCCGCCACATCGCGTAGCCGTCGCGGCGCAGACCACCTCGGCCCTGGCGCGGCCGCGTCCGTCCCGTCTGGCGGGCGCGGCCGTGCCAAGGTATGCGGATGCAGATCGGAATCCTCGGCGGCACCGGTCCGGCGGGCCGGGCCCTGGCCGCCCGCCTGGCCGACCTCGGCCACGACGTCGTGATCGGATCCCGCGATGCCGAGCGGGCCCGGGCCGTGGCCGACGACCTTCAGCAACGGTGGGGCTCCCGGGTGGCGACCCTGAGCGGGGCCGGCAACGAGGTTCCCGCCCGTGAGGGCGAACTCGTCGTCCTCGCCGTGCCATGGCAGGCGGCCAAGCCAGTGGCGTCGGAGCTCGCGGAAGCGCTGGCCGGCAAACTCGTCATCTCCATGGCCAACGCGCTCGAGAAGCGCAACAGCGACTTCGCCGCCGTCGTCCCGCCCGACGGGTCGGTGGCCGCCGGCGTGGCTGGCATCCTCCCCGACAGTCGGGTGGTCGCCGCTCTCCACCACGTGCCGGCGAAGGAGCTCGGCGACCTCGACCAGAAGGTCGACGGCGACGTCCTGGTCTGTGCCGACGACCGGGAGGCCGCTGCCGCCGTGGTCGACCTCGTCGAAACCATCCCCGACCTGTCGGCGTTCGACGTCGGCGGCCTCGACAACGCCGTCGGCATCGAGGCGTTCACGGCCGTGCTGCTGTCGCTCAACGTCCGGTACAAGACCCGCTCGGCCATCCGGCTGACGGGTGTGACACGGTGACGATCCGGCTCTACGACACCGCCGCCCGGGCGGTCCGCCCCTTCGAGCCGGGGGCGACCGTGAAGATGTACGTGTGCGGCATCACGCCCTACGACTCCACGCACCTCGGGCACGCCGCCACCTACCTCACCTACGACATCCTCATCCGCCGCCTCGAGGAACTCGGCCACGACGTCCGTCTGGTGCGCAACGTCACCGACGTCGACGACTCGATCCTGCCGAAGGCGCGCGAGATGGGGGTCGACTACCTCGAACTGGCGGACTCCGAGTACCGCCGCTTCCAGGCCGACATGGACGCCCTCGAGATGCGCCCCGCCGTCGCCGAACCCCGCGCCACCGAGGCGATCGACGAGATCGTCGAGCTCGTCGAAGCCCTCCTCGAGTCTGGGCACGCCTACCAAGCGGGCGGCAACACCTACTTCGACGTGGCGACCTTCCCGGCGTTCGGACAGCTGTCGCACTACCCGCGCGAGCAGATGCTCCGCCTCGCCGCCGCCCGGGGCGGAAAGCCCGACGACCCCGTCAAGCGCGACCCTCTCGACTTCGTGCTGTGGCAGGCCTCCGCCCCCGACGAACCCGTCTGGGAGACGCGGATCGGCCCCGGCCGACCGGGCTGGCACATCGAGTGTTCCGCCATGGCGCTCCACGCCCACGGCAATACCCTCGATCTGCACGGAGGTGGCACCGACCTGATCTTTCCGCACCATGAATGCGAGATCGCCCAGGCCGAATCCGTGACGGGAGAGCCGTTCGCCCGGCACTGGGTCCACTCGGCGATGGTGTCGTACGCCGGCGAGAAGATGTCGAAGTCGCTCGGCAACCTGGTCTTCGTGAGCGATCTCCTGAAGGTCGCCGACCCCCGGGCCATCCGCCTCGCCCTCATGCAGCACCACTACCGGTCGGGGTTCGAGTGGCACGACACCGACATCGAGGAGGGGACGGCCTTGCTGCACCGCCTGCTGGCGGCCGCCGATCGTCCCGACGGTGCCGACCCCGGGCCGTTCGCGGAGCGGGTGCGGGCGGCGATCGACGACGACCTCGACGTGCCGAAGGCGATCGACGCCCTCGACGACCTTGCCAGCGCCATCCTCTCCGGCGGTGGGTCCACGGAAGCGCCGGCTGCCCTCGCCGAGCTCGCAGGCCTGTTGGGTGTCGACCTCACCCGTCCCGACGTCGCTCCCCTGGAGCAGCACTGAGCGGGCGTCGCGTCGCCGCCGTCGCCCTGGCCGTCGCGCTCGGGCTGCCAGCGGCCGTCGGGTCCGGCAGCGGAGCCGGGGCCCAGGAGGGCTGGGAGGCGGGCATCGCCGCCCTCCTCGAACGCCGGGCGACGGCGGTCGTCGAGCGTGACCGCGACGCATTCCTCGCCACCGTCGACCCCGAGGCGGCCGCCGAATTCCGCCAGGCCCAGGGGGGGATGTTCGACGGGATGGCGACGGTGCCGTTCGAGTCGTACCGGCTGCTGTTGCGCGCCGACGACGTCCGTGATCTCTCGCGGGCTGTCGAGGGGCGCCGGGGTGCCGACGAGTTGCGGATCCCGGCCGTCGAGGCGCGGTACCGGTTGGCCGGGATCGACGCCACCGACATGGTGGAGTCGCGGTGGTACACGTTCGTGCGGCGCGGCGACCGGTGGTTCGTGAACGCCGACGACGACCTCGACGACCTTTCGCTCCTCACCCAGCGACACCTGTGGGACGCCGGGCCCGTGGCCTTCACCGGGGCGGATCGGGTGACGGTCATGTCGGCGCCGGGCGATGCGGACCGCGCCGAGGCGCTGCGAGCCATCGCCGAGGAGGGATACGACCGGCTCCGCTCGACCCTCGACTGGGAGGCGCCGCCGAAGGTGCTGCTCGTGCTGCCCCGCTCCGTCGACGAGCTCGAGGCGATGCTCCAGACGACCTTCGACCTCACGAACTTCGTCGCCTTCGCCGTCGCCGACGTCGACCGCGGTCCCGACGCCAACCAGTGGACGTGGACCTCGCCCCGCGTCTTCGCCCAGGAGACGAACCTGTCGCGGCACTCCCGCGACTTCCAGGTGGAGACCCTCCACCACGAGCTCGTCCACGTGGTCGGCTTCCCCAAGGCCGGCCCGCACATTCCCAACTGGCTCCACGAGGGCCACGCCGATTTCCTCGCTCTCGGCCGGCCGGCGCCCAGCGCGGTCGCCGGGTCCGACGGTTCGCTCCCGCTCGACCATCAGTTCGTGACCGGCGGGCGTGACCGGATCCTTCGCTCGTACCGCGAGAGCACGTCGGCGGCGGCCTTCCTCGCCGAGGCCAAGGGACCGGATGCACCGTCGCGCCTGTTCGAGGTGCTCGGTGCCGTGCGATTGGAACCCGGCACCTGGCGCTACCACCTCGACCAGGCCCTCGAAGAGGTCTACGGCGCCGGTGTGGAGGAGTTCGAGGCGGCCTGGAACGGCGGTCGCTGACGAGGCATGGGAACGGCTCCCGGTGTGTGGGAGTGCCGCCGCTAGTCTCACCCCGATGGCAGACCAGGTCACGATCACCCTTCCCGACGGTTCCGAGCGCGAGGTGCCGCGCGGCACCACGCCGCTCGACGTCGCGGCGTCCATCGGGAAGCGGCTGGCGAAGGCGGCGGTGGCGGCCAAGATCGACGGCGCCCTCGTCGACCTCGACCGTCCGATCGAGGCTGCAGCCGAGGTCGCCATCGTCACCGACGACACCGACGAGGGCCGGGCGGTGCTGCGGCACTCGACGGCGCACGTCATGGCGCAGGCCGTCCTCGACCTCTTCCCCGGGGCGAAGTTCGCCATCGGCCCGCCCATCGCCGACGGCTTCTACTACGACTTCGAACTCCCCGGCGGGGCTCACTTCTCCGAGGACGACCTCGAACGCATCGAGGCGCGCATGCGCGAGATCGTCGGGGCCGACCAGCCGTTCGTGCGCGAGGAACTGAGCCGCGACGAGGGGCTCGACCTGTTCGCCGACCAGCCCTACAAGCGGGAGATCATCGAGGGCGTCGACCCGTCGGAAGGTGCGGGGGAGGGGGCGGTTTCGGTCTACCGCAACCCCCACGACGGCGACGGGTTCGTCGACCTGTGCCGAGGCCCGCACGTCCCGTCGACCAAGCGCCTGGGTGCCTTCAAGCTCATGAAGGTCGCCGGCGCCTACTGGCGGGGCGACGAGAAGCGGCCGATGCTGCAGCGGATCTACGGGACGGCGTGGGAGTCGGCGAAGGCGCTGGAGGAGCACCTGCGCCGGATCGAGGAGGCGGAGCGGCGCGACCATCGGCGCCTGGGCGTCGAGCTCGACCTCCTGTCGTTCCCCGAGGAGCTCGGAGCCGGCCTGGCGCTGTGGCATCCCAAGGGCGCCGTCGTGCGCCGGGCGATGGAGGACTTCTCCCGGCAGCAGCACGAGAAGGCCGACTACGCGTTGGTCTACACGCCGCACATCGCCCGCTCGACGCTCTGGGAGACGAGCGGTCACCTCGACTTCTACGCCGACGGCATGTATCCGCCCATGGAGCTCGACGAGGGGCACGCGTACTACCCGAAGCCGATGAACTGCCCCTTCCACATCCTCATCTACAAGAGCGACATCCGGTCGTACCGCGACCTGCCGATGCGGATCTTCGAGCTGGGGACCGTCTACCGGTACGAGCGGTCGGGCGTGCTGCACGGGCTGATGCGCACCCGGGGTTTCACGCAGGACGACAGCCACATCTTCTGCACGCCGGAGCAGGTGGTGCCCGAGCTGCAGTCGCTGCTCGGGTTCGTGCTCGACGTGCTGCGGGCGTTCGGCTTCTCGGAGTTCGAGGCCGACATCTCCACCCGTCCGGCCGAGAAGTCGGTGGGCTCCGACGCCGACTGGGAGATGGCGACCGACGCGCTCTTCGAGGCGATCAAGGCGAGCGGACTGTCGTACGACGTGGCCGAGGGCGAGGGCGCGTTCTACGGGCCGAAGATCGACATCCACCTGCGCGACGCCATCGGGCGACGGTGGCAGATGTCGACGCTGCAGGTCGACTTCCAGGAGCCGCAGCGCTTCGAGATGGAGTACGTCGGCGCCGACAACGAGCGGCACCGGCCGATCATGATCCACCGCGCCCTGTTCGGATCGGTGGAGCGGTTCTTCGGGGTGCTGGTGGAGCACTACGCCGGCGCGTTCCCGACGTGGCTGGCGCCGGTGCAGGCGACGGTGTTGCCCGTCGCCGACCGCCACGAGGCGTACGCCCGGGAGGTGGCGGGGCGGCTGCGCGATGCGGGCGTCCGGGTCGAGGTGCTCGACGCCACCCACGACACGCTCGGGGCGCGGGTGCGCAAGGCGAAGATGCAGAAGGTGCCCTACGTGCTGGTGGTGGGCGACGACGACGTCGACGGGCGAACGCTCGGGGTGAACGCCCGGGGCGCCGACCAGCCCGAGCGGGGCGTCGGCCTGGAGGAGTTCGTGACGCGGGTGACGGCCGAGATCGCCGAGCGGGGGAGTCCCGAGAGAGACCCGGCGGGGGACCCCGAGGGAGCCGCGGCGGCGTGACGATGGAACGCATCTGGGCGGGTTGGCGCGCGGCGTACGTGACCGGGGCGACCGGGGAGCTGGAGGGTTCGGGCGACGGCTGCCTGTTCTGCCGTCTCCAGGAGGCGTCCGACGAGGACGCCTACATCCTGGAGCGGACGGCCTGCACGTTCACGGTGATGAACGCCTACCCGTACACGAGCGGGCACCTGATGGTGGCCCCGCTGCGGCACGAGGGGGAGATCGAGGGGCTGTCGGCCGACGAAGGGCAGGCGGTCTTCGAGGCGGTTCAGCGGGCGGTGGTGGCGCTGAAGGGCGCGCTGTCGCCCGAGGGCGTGAACCTGGGTGCCAACCTCGGCCGGGTGGCGGGGGCGGGGGTTCCCGGGCACTTCCATCTGCACGCGCTGCCGCGGTGGGCGGGCGAC
>DATLFW010000104.1:0-9215 GCA_035540775.1 Acidimicrobiia bacterium | reverse complement strand
GCTCGACGGCGACCTGACGGTCGGGGAGCTGACGCAGTTCTCGGTCTCGGTGCTGATGCTGGTGTGGCCCCTCCGGCTCACCGGCGTGCTGTTCGCCCAGGCCTCCCGGGCGTCGGCCTCGGCGGGGAGGGTCGACGAGGTGTTGGCGACCGAGCCGCTGGTCGCCGAACGGCCGGATGCCCGCGACCTCCCGCCCGGGCCCGGTGAAGTTCGGTTCGAGGCCGTGCGGTTCGGCTACGTGCCCGGGGCGCCGGTCCTCGACGGCTTCGAACTCACCGTACGGGGCGGCGAGGCCGTCGCCCTCGTCGGCGCGACCGGGAGCGGCAAGAGCACGGTCGCACGCCTCATCCCGCGCTTCTACGACGTCGAGGAGGGCGCGGTGACGATCGACGGGGTCGACGTCCGCGACCTGCGCCTCGGGAGTCTCCGCCGGGCGGTCTCGGTCGTGTTCGAGGACACCTTCCTCTTCTCCGACACCGTGCGGAACAACATCGCCTTCGCCCGCCCCGAGGCGCGGTTCGACGAGGTGGAGCGCGCCGCCGCGCTGGCGGGCGCCGACGAGTTCGTCGCCGCCCTGCCTGCGGGGTACGACACCGTGCTGGGGGAGCACGGGTACTCGCTCTCGGGTGGGCAGCGTCAGCGCCTCGCCATCGCCCGGGCGATCCTCGCCGACCCGCGAGTCCTCATCCTCGACGACGCCACGTCGTCGGTCGATCCCACCAAGGAACACGAGATCCGGGCCGCCCTGGAGGAGGTCATGGCGGGGCGGACGACCGTGATCGTCGCCCATCGCCCCGCCACCATCGCGCTGGCCGACCGGGTCGTCCTCCTCGAGGGTGGCCAGGTGGTGGCGGAAGGGACGCACGAGTCGCTGCTCGCCGACGACGAGCGGTACCGAAGGGTGCTCGCTCGCGCCGAGGCTCGCGCATGAGGTGCCGGCGATGAGACGGATGGGCGGCCACCTCGCCGTCGGGGTCGACGAGGCGCTGTCGGGCGACGAGGCCCGGCGCGTCCTGCGCCGTACCGTGCGGCTGCTCGAGCCCTATCGCCGCCAGGTCGTCGTGGCGTCCGTCCTCCTCGTCGTCCAGACGGCGACCATGCTGGCCGGCCCCGCCATCATCCGGTTCGGCATCGACCACGGCATCCGTCCCCGCGACCCGGGGATGATCAACGCCGCCGCTGTCGTCTTCCTCGTCGTGGTGGCGGTCGGCTATCTCGCTGGGCGGTCGGTCATCTGGCTGGTGGCGCGGCTCGGCGAGTCGTTCCTCCGCGACATGCGCCGCCGGGTGTTCCGCCACCTGACCAACCTCTCCCTCGACTTCTACGAGCGGGGGAAGGCGGGCGTGATCGTCTCGCGGATGACGTCCGACGTGGAAGCGCTCCAAGAACTGGTGAGCCAGGGCCTCGTGCTCTTCGTCATCAACGCCCTGCTGTTCGCCGGGGTTGTGGTCGTGCTCGTCGTGATGAGCCCGCTCCTCGCCGCCGTCACCCTCGTCGTCGTGCCGGGCGTCGCGTTGGCCTCGTCGTGGTTCCGCCGGGAGTCGAACAAGGCGTACCTCGACCTACGCGACGCCATCGGCGACACGCTGACGTCGCTCCAAGAGGGACTGTCGGGCGTCCGCGTGGTGCAGGCGTACAACCAGGAGCCGACCCTCATCCGTCGCTTCGCCAACACCAACGAGGCGCAGTACACCGCCCATCTTCGGACGATCAGCATCTCCGCTCGCTACTTCCCGGTCGTCGAACTGGCCGGCGTCGGTGCGATGGCGGTGGTGCTGCTGGCGGGCGGGTTCATGGCCGACGCCGGGTTGGTGTCCGTCGGAACCGTGGTGGCCTTCGTCCTGTACGTCAACAACCTCTTCGAGCCCATCCAGCAGCTGAGCCAGCTCTTCAACCAGTTGCAGCAGTCGGGAGCGGCGCTGCAGAAGCTGTACGACGTCCTCGACGAGACGCCGACGGTGCGCGAGCGGGAGGGGGCGATCGACCTCCCGGCCCGGGGCTCCCTCTCCGTTGACGGCGTCGCCTTCGCCTACGACCGCATCCGCGTGCTGGAGGGCGTCACGCTGGCGGTCGAGCCCGGCAGCCGGGTGGCGCTGGTCGGGCCGACCGGAGCGGGGAAGTCGACGCTCGCCAAGCTCATGGCCCGCTTCTACGACCCGGTGGAAGGGGCGGTTCGCTACGGCGGCGTCGACCTGCGCGACGCGACGTTGCGCTCACTCCGTGAACGGATCGTGGTGGTGCCCCAGGAGGGCTTCCTGTTCAACGGGACCATCCGCGACAACGTCCTCGTGGGCCGGCCGGAGGCGTCCGACGACGACATCACCGCTGCCGTCGGGAGGCTCGGTTTGGAGGAGCGGTTTTCCGCCTTCCCCGACGGCCTCGACACCGAGGTTCGGGAACGGGGGAGTCGGTTGTCGGCAGGGGAGCGGCAACTCGTGTCGCTGGTGCGCGCGGCGCTGGCCGACCCCGCCGTCGTGGTGCTCGACGAGGCGACGTCGAACCTCGACCCCGGCACCGAGTTGGCCGTCGAGCGGGCGCTCGACGAGCTGATGCGCGGGCGGACGGTCGTCGTCATCGCGCACCGGCTCAGCACGGCGGCGCGCGCCGACCGCATCGCCGTGGTGGAAGGCGGAGCGTTGGTCGAGGAGGGCACCCACCACGACCTTCTGGCCCGGGGCGGGCGGTACGCCGCCCTCTTCCGCTCGTGGAGCGCGGGCGGCCCGTCCGCCGTCGCCGAACCGGCATGACGGCGCCGTCGGCGCGGGGCCTCACCCCCTTCCGGCGATACCGGGCCGACGCCCGGGAGTGGTTCGAAGCCGAGGAGGTCGACCGGGGTCGCGCCTACCAGCGGCCCGTGACGTTCATGTCGGCGTTGCAGGGCAGCATCGGGCTCGCCGTCGTGCTGGCATTCATCACGGGCGAGAACGCCGATGCGGTCGTCGACGCGGTGGCCGGCGGCTGGTGGGTGTGGCAGCTCGCGGTCGTCGTGCTCGCGCTCGAGGGCATCTCACTGGTGTTCCGACCGTGGTTCTCGGCGTGGCGCACCTTCGTCCACGACCGCACCTGGGGCCTCTCGACACAGACAGCCGGTGGATGGGCCGGCGACCAGGTGAAGGAGCTCGTGCTCGGGCTCGTGCTCACGCTCGTCCTGGCGGTGCCCCTCTATGCCCTCGTTCGAGCCACTGACACCTGGTGGATCTGGGGGTGGCTGTTGTTCTCGGGCTTCGGCGTGCTGTTCGGCTTCCTGTTTCCGATCGTGTTCGCTCCGATCTTCAACCGGTTCACCCCGCTCGAGGACGAGGAGGTGGCCGGGCGGATCCGATCGGTGGCGGCCCGGGCGGGACTCGAACTCGAAGGGGTCTACGTCGTCGACGCCAGCCGCCGGTCGCGAGCGACGAACGCCTACGTGGCCGGCTTGGGGCGGACGCGGCGCGTCGTGCTCTTCGACACGCTCCTCGAATGGCCGATCGAGCTGGTCGAGCAGGTGGTGGCGCACGAACTCGGGCACTGGCGGCACGGGCACCTCGCCCGGCAGGTCCCGCTCATGGTGGTGCTCCAGTTCTTCGCCTTCCTGGCGCTGCAGGCCGTGATGGAGTGGGAGCCGGTGCTCGACTGGATCGGCGTGGCGGAGCTCGGAGACCCTCGCACGGCGCCAGCGCTCTTCCTCCTCTACCCGGCCCTGCTCGGTGCGGCCGGCGTGGCCGCCTCATGGTTGGGGCGGGTGTTCGAACGTCAGGCCGACCTCCACGCCCTTGCCGTCCTCGACGATCCAGCCGCCTTCGAGGCCACCTTCCGCCGCCTCGCCGCCGACAACAAGGTCGACGTGGATCCTCCGTGGTGGCGTCGCGTGCAGCACAGCCACCCGCCCGTCCCCGAGCGCCTGGCGATGGCGCGGGAGTGGTCGCGCCGCCGACGGTGACTGTCACACCCCCTCGTCACAATCGCCGTCATGGACGGATGCGACGAGTGTGCAGGGCGTGACGGCGACGAGAAGTTCACCCGCTTCCACGACAACGTCTGCCGGTACGGATGGATGGTCCAGTACGTCATGGCGAAGACGGCCTGGGCGTACTCGGTCGGCCTCGCCGGCGGGTTCGACCACCCGGAGTTCGTCGTGGTGGGCCTCGGCCCGGAATCGTCGGCGTACCTGGTGAACTCGGTCGGCGAGATGGTGCGGCGTGGGCAGGTGCTCGACCCCGACGACGACGAACCGGTGCCGATCAGCCCGGGGCTCGCGGTGCGCCTGCTCCCCGTACACCACGACCACTGGGACGACGGACTGTTCGCCATGTGGAGGTGGTACGAGCGGGAGTTGGGCGGCCCCCTCCCGCCCGCTCGTGCCATCCAGCTCGTCTGGCCCGACGAGACCGGGCGCTTCTCGGGCGACCCCGACGCCGATCCCTTGCTCGAACTCCGCCAGCCCCTGCTCGACCGTTCCCCCTACGAGGGGGGCTGGAGCAACACGCTCGTGGAGACCGCTGATCCGGCCTGACGGCCCTGACCGAGGAGCGTCCTCATGCCCCCCGTGACCGCACTTCCCCATCCCGACGACGAGGGTGCGTCGTCCCTAGGATTGCCCTCGATCCCGGCGTCGCGGTCCAGCCGCCGCGCCGGTTCCCGGAGGGGGCGCGTGAGCGAACGACGCAAGGCGACGGCGACATCCAACTTCGGCGCCGGCCGTCGCGAGAGCCACGACTCGTCGGCGTTCTACGAGCGCTTCACGCCGCCCGAGATCTCCGACGACGAGGAGGTCAACAAGCCCGGCGTCGTCGACGAGATCTACTGCGGCGACGCTCGCGCCATGACCAAGGTGCGTGACAAGTCCGTTGCCCTCGTCGTGACGTCGCCGCCCTATTTCGCCGGCAAGGAGTACGAGGAAGCCCTGGGGGAGGGGCACGTCCCGGGCGACTACCTCGCGTTCCTCGGCATGCTCCGCGACGTCTTCGCCGAGTGCGTGCGCGTCCTGGAACCAGGCGGACGCATCGCCGTCAACGTCGCCAACCTGGGGCGGAAGCCGTACCGCTCGCTTTCGGCCGACATCATCCGGATCCTGCAAGACGACCTCGCGCTGCTCATGCGCGGCGAGATCATCTGGTGGAAGGCGAAGGGCGCGACGGGCTCGACCGCTTGGGGGTCGTTCCAGAGCGCGGCGAATCCGGTCTTGCGAGACCTCACCGAGCGCGTCGTGGTCGCCAGCAAGGGGCGGTTCAACCGGGCCCTCAGCGCCAAGGCGCGCGAGAAGGCCGGGCTGCCGTTCCAGAACTCCATCACCAAGGAAGAGTTCATGGAGGCAACGCTCGACGTGTGGCAGATCGCTCCCGAGAGCGCCCGGCGCGTCGGCCACCCGGCGCCGTTCCCGGTGGAGCTGCCCCGCCGGCTCATCGAGCTCTACACGTACGAGGGCGACGTGGTGCTCGACCCGTTCATGGGTTCGGGGTCGACGGCGCTCGCTGCCCTGCGCACGGGCCGGCACTACGTCGGGTACGACATGGAACCGGCATACGTCGACCTGGCCCGGGCGCGCATCGCCGCCGAGGCCGGCGGCTGACGGCCGGGTGCCGGCAGAACGTACGGAGATCACCGAGGTCGTCACCGGCCTCGCCATGTTCGGTGGCGACGACCTCGCCGCCGCCCTTGCCAATCCACCTGAGGCGTTTCACGGCGTCACCGGCGAGGTGTGGGATCGCTTGGTCGGACTCGAGCGCGAAGGGCGCTACCGGCCCGAGTTCGCCGCCGCCTGGGCGAACGGCCGCCTCTTCCTGCAGTCCGCTGACGGGCTGCGCGGTCGCCGACCTCGGCTCGTGGAGTGGAAAGGAGGGCACCGGGCGCCGGGGGAGGAGGTGGTGCCCGCGGATCTCCGGATCGACCACGTCTATCTGGTGAGCTGTAAGTACCTCTCGAAGATCCTCATCAACGCCTCGCCCGCTCACCTCTTCGACCGCGCCTTGCGCGGTGGTCACGGCATCCAGGCTCCCGACTGGTACCTCGAGGTCGATCCCGAGGGGTATCAGGACCTCTACGACCTCGTCCGCCGCACGCTCCCCGCCGACCTCGGCTTGCCGCCTTTTGCGAGCGACCTCACCCGCGAGCATCGCCGGATGCTGCGCGGCCACCTCCGCGGCCCGTGGCCGTCCGAGGCCCACGGTGTGTACCGCTCGTTCGCGGCCCGGGTGGCGCAACGGTCGGCGGAGCGGTGGCGGCGGGCCCTCGGCACGAAGCGGGAGCGTGAGGCGATGCTGTGGCGCCTCCTGCGGATCGGTCCGGCGCCCTACTTCATCCTCGGCGCCTCGCAGGAGCGCTCGCTCCGGCTTCGCATCGCGACGCCCTGGGACTGGCGGCAGGCGTTTGACCTCCGCAGCTTCGACGTGTGGGGCGACGAGGCGGGCCAGCCCCTCGTGCGGTGGCGGGCCGTCGTGCGCAGCGACGACGGCGAGGACGCCGAGGTCGCGGGGCACGTGGAGGTGCGCTGGAGCCACGGACGGTTCGCACAGCCCCCGGAGGCGAAGGTGCGGCTCGACACCCCGCATCACCGGGTTCCCGGTTACTTCCCGCTCGTCTGACCCGGCCTCGGCCGCTGGCGGCCCGTCGGTCAGGCCGGCACCGGCTCGCCGCAGCGGGGGCAGCGCTCGTCGCGGGCCCGCTTCTGGCTGAGCCGTGCGCCACAGCGGGCACACTCCACCCCGGCGCCGAAGGCGTCGGGCGCCGGGCCGGGTGACGACGGCGCATCTCCCGGGCCCCGGTCGGCGTGCGGGCGGTCGGCATCGACGAAGGCATCCGGGGCGACGTCGCGGTCGTCGGTCTCGGTGCGGTCGTGAGGAAGAGGCATTCCGCCGTCCTTCCCGTCACGGTCCCCGGCCAATCATGGTCGCCTAGGGTCACGGTGTGATCGTCTTCCTCCACGGAGTGCCCGAGACCGCCGAATTCTGGGACGTTCGAGAGCGCATCGACCGGCCGTCGGTCGCACTCGAGCTTCCGGGCTTCGGCGTCGAGCGGCCGCCCGGCTTCGGATCGACACCCGACGACTACGTCGCCTGGGTGCTCGACCAGATCGACGCCATCGGAGAGCCTGTCGACCTTGTCGGCCACGACATCGGTGCGCCCATCACCTATCGGGCCGTCACGCTCGAGCCCCGGCTGGTCCGGTCGTGGGTCGGTGACGTCGCCCAGGTGGTGCACCCGGACTACGAGTGGCACGTGTTCGCGAAGACCTGGCAGACGCCCGGTCAGGGCGAGGAGTTCTTCGAGGCGCAGAAGCGGCGACCGGTCGAGGAGACGGCCGCCGGCTACCAGACGCTCGGTGTGCCCGCCGACGCCGCCGAGACCATGGCGAAGGCCGTCGACGAGGAGATGGCCGACAGCATCCTGCGCTACTACCGGGCGGCCACGCCGAACCTCCATCACCGCTGGGGGGCCGACCTCGGGCCCGCCGAGCCGCCCGGTCTCGTCGTCACTCCGGAGTTCGATCCGTTCGACGATCTCGAACGCGCGAAGGAGATGGCGGCGCTGTTGGGGGCCGAGCACCGGTTCCTCCCCGGCCTCGGGCACTTCTGGCCCGTCGAGGCACCCGACCGGGCGGCGGCGCTCCTCACCGAGTTCTGGGATTCGATCGCTTCCTAGACTTGCCGCCGTGAAGCCAAGCCTCGACGAATGCAAGGCCGCCATTGCCGAGCAGGGATACGTCGTGCTGCACGACGTCGCCCCGATGTCGCTGTTCGACGAGTTGGAGGCGGCGCTCGCACCCCTCCTCGAGGAGACCCCCACGGGCCGCAACCCGTTCGAAGGGCACCGCACCCGCCGCGTCAACAACCTGCTCGCCAAGGGGGTCGTCTTCCAGCAGGTTGCCGCCAACGAGGCGGTCCTCGAACTCGTCGGTGCGGTCCTCGGCGAGTTCTTCCAGGTGTCGGTGATCCAGGCCATCCAGATCCTGCCCGGCGAGACGTCGCAGGGCTTCCACACCGACGACGCCCTCTACCCGCTGCCGCAACCGCACCTTCCCGTGGTCTTCAACACCATGTGGGCCGTCGACGACTTCACGGCGGAGAACGGCGCCACCCGGCTCGTTCCCGGCAGCCATCGCTGGAGCGACCCGATGTCGCGGGTCTCCGTCGACCGCATGGACCTCGTCGGCGACGCCGAGGTCGTCTCGGCCGAGATGCCCCGCGGCTCGGTGCTGGCGTGGCTCGGCAACCTCCTGCACGAGGGCGGGCCGAACACCACCGATCGCCCCCGGCTCGGTATCACGATGAACTACAACCAGTCGTGGCTCCGCCAACAGGAGAACCAGTACCTCGGCATTCCGAGGGAGGTCGTCGAGACCTTCCCCGAGCGGCTCCAGCGCCTCGTGGGTTACGACATCCACCCGCCCTTCATCGGCAACGTCGAGGGCCGCAACCCGATGCGGTCGCTCCCCGCTCCCGACCCCGCGTCGTGACGTCCGCCGCAGGCTGAACGACGCCCTTTGCCCCGCCGGGGGGCGAAGGGTGCAGATCGGTCTCCACCCCACCGTCCGAGGGCGCACCCCTCCGTACGATCCGGGCAGTCGCTGCCGACGGACGGGGTGGTCTTGGACGAGCGGTTGTCGCTCCACACCATCGAGAACCCTGCCGTCGGCGCGCGCTCGTACCTCGTCGGTGACCTCGAGGCCGTCGCCGCCGTCGATCCGCCGCGCGCCGTCGAACCGATCGTGGAGTTGGCGACCCGGCTCGGCGTGCGGATCATGCACGTCGTCGACACGCACGTCCACGAGGACCACCTGAGCGGGGGAGCGGCGCTGGCGAGGGCGCTGGGCGTGCCGTACCTCGTCCCCGGTGGGGCGCCCGTGAAGGTGGCAGGCGTCGAGGTCGTGGGGATCGACGACGGCGAGTGGATCGAGGTGGGGACGATGGCGCTCGTGGCGCTGGCCACTCCGGGGCACGCCAGCCACCATCTCGCCTTTGCGGTCCACGATGGCACGGGGCCGGAAGCGGTGCTGACGGGCGGCGCGCTCAGCTTCGGCACCGTCGGCCGCGTCGACCTCGAGGAGGGCGATCTCCACCTCGCCGAGGCGGCGCGGGCGCAGTTGCGGTCGGCTCGTCGCCTCGCCGCGGTGCTGCCGGGGTCGGCCGCCGTCCTTCCCGGGCATGTCCCTCCCTCGTTCGTTCTCGTCGACAGTGGCGCCGCGGTCGCCGCGTCCACCCTCGACGAGGAGAAGCGGCGCAACCCCGTCTTCACGGCGG
>DATLFW010000103.1:0-9942 GCA_035540775.1 Acidimicrobiia bacterium | reverse complement strand
GGTCCGCGACCCGATGATCGAGGTACCGGTCGAGGTCGACGAGCTCGAGGACGGCGTCGACGGCGTGGCGGGCGGCGCGCTCCTGACGGCGGGCGAAGCCCATCCGGAGCCCCTCGCTCACGACGCCGCTCGAGAAGGCGGGGTGGAAGGCGCCGAGCAGCACCTCGCGCACGCTCAGGCTCGGATAGAGGCGGGCGTCCTGGAACGAGCGGGCGAGCCCGAGCCGGGCCCGGCGGTACGGGAGCATGCGGGTCACGTCGCGCCCGTCGAGGTGGACCGCACCGGCAGCGAGCGCCGCGAACCCCGACACGGCGTCGAGCAGGGTGGTCTTCCCGGCGCCGTTGGGGCCGATGATCCCCACCACCTCGCCCGGGGCGACATCAAGGTCGACCCCGGCGACGGCGACGACGCCCCCGAAGGTGACGCGCACGTTGCGGACGGAGAGGACGGGCTCAGTCACGCGACATCACCACGACCGGTTCCGCCTCGGCCCCCGAGGGCCCTTCCCACTCCTCCGGTTCCTCCGTCGTTTGGGCTGTTTCTGCCGGTGATGACCGGTCGAACCAGCCAAAAGGACGCCGGAACCGGCGGGCGAGGCCAACCAAGCCGTCGGGGTCGCGCGCCAGGACGAAGACCAGCCCGGCGCCGAGGAGCACCGACGACCAGTCGGACACGCCACCCGAGCCTCTGAACACCTCCGTCAGGAACACGAACCCGAAGGCGCCGACCATCGGCCCGATCGGCGAGCGGATCCCGCCCACCACCGAGAGTCCGAACGCCGCCAGAGAGATCACGAGGAACCCGAAGGCGGCCGACGAGAAGGTCTCCAAGAGATACGCGAAGAGCGCTCCCGCCACCCCGGCGTACAGGGCCGACAGGGTGAAGGCGAGGAGGCCGTACTTGGTCGGGTTCACCCCCCCGGCCGCCGCCGCGGTCGGGTTGTCGCGCACCATCCGCAGCGCTCGCCCCGTCCGGGTACGGCCGAAGGCGGCGGTGAAGGCGAACAACGCCGCCACGACCGCCACCGTGAACAGGGCGAAGGCGTGGTCGCCCTCCAACCACGACGGTCGGGTGACCGTCATGGCCCGCCCGCCGTTGGCGAACCACTCCTGGCGGAAGAGCGTTTCCTCGAACAGGCCGGCGAGGGCGATGGTGGCCACCACCAGGTAGAGCGGACGGAGCCGCAGGGCGACGAACCCGGCCACTGCGCACACGGGCACGGTGGCGACGGCCGCCATCGGCACCACGAGCACGAACGGGTACCCGAACCGCACCGACAGCACCCAGGCCAGGGCGGCTCCGACGCCGGCGAACGTGCCGGGCATGAGCGACACCTGGCCCGTCCAGCCCGTCAGGACGACGAGCGACAGGCCGAGCAGGGCGTAGACGAGGGTGCGGGCGGCGACGAAGGCCCAGAATCCCGAGAGCGCCAGGACCACGAGGGCGGCGACGGCGAAGCCGACCAGCCACGCCCTCGGCGTGCCGAGCGGGACGGATCCGAGGCCGGCCGCCACCGGGCGCTCGCCCCCCTCGACCGCCCGCGCCTCCTGCTCCGACACGAAGAAGCGCTCCACCCGGACGAGCAACAGCACCAGGATGAGGGCGGTGGCGAGGACGCCGCTCAGCCCGTTGAACGGGGCGGGAGCGCCGGCGACGAGTTCCTGGGCGGCACCGAGGCCGAGGCCCCCGGCGAGGGCGGCGGGCAGACTGGCGAAACCCCCCACGAGGGCCGCCGCCAGCGCCTTCAACTGCACCCCCATGAGGCTGAGCGGGTTGAGCGGCCCGAACGGCACGAGCAGCACGCCGGCCAGGGCCGCGCTCGCCCCGGCCAGTGCCCACACCCGCCGCTCGATCCGCCGCTCGTCGATCCCGGCGAGCCGAGCCGCCATCGGGTTCTGCGCCAGGGCCCGCACCTGGACACCGAAGTCGGTCCGGGTAAGCAGCCAGGTGATGCCGACCGTCAACGACACCCCGGCCACGATGAGAGCGAGGCGCTGCCACGACACCACGGCGTCGGCGAGCGAGAACCCTCGGTTGGTCGGGAAGAGGCTCTCGCCGAACATCGACGGCGTCCCGAGGCGGGCCCACACCAACCCGATGACCCCCTGGATGGCGCCGGCGACCCCGAACGACACCAGGAGTTTGGTCACCTGCGACGCCCCGGCCACCGGCACGAAGGCCAGCCGGTGCACGACCATTCCGACGAGCGCCCCGGTGGCGAGCGCGGCCAGGAACGCCACGCCGACGGGCATCCACGGAAAGCGCTCGAGGAGTTCGAAGTTGACGTAGGTCGCCGCCACCCCGATGGAGGCGTGGGCGAAGTTGAGGACGCCGCTCGCCCGGTAGACGAGGACGATCCCGGTGGCGAGGAGGGCGAACATCGCCCCGACGCCGAGGCCGAAGATCAGGTCCTGGAGGATCACCACCGCCTCACTCCTCCAGGTATCCGAAGTTCAGCGGATCGCTACTGCGGACGTACTTGCCGTCCTTCAGCTTCAGCAGGATGGTCGCGTTGCCGCCCATGTGGCTGTCGGGCGAGAACGTCAACGGCGACGTGGTGCCGAGGTCGAGGTTGGCGAGGGTTTCCATCTCGGCGATGAACGCCTCGGCGTCGGCGCCGGTGCGGGCGAGGACCTCCGTGAACAGCTGCATGGCGACCCACGCCGCCAGCTCGTGGCCGGTCGTGTGCCCTTCGGGATACCGAGCCGCCATGGTGTCGAGGAACTGGCGCATCTGCGGCGTGTCGCGGTCGGGATACGACAGCCCGGCCGTGTCGGTGAAGACGACGTCGTCGCAGATCCGCCCGCACGCGTCCTCCAGGAGGTGGCTCCAAGCGGCCGGCCCGTACCACGGCACGTGCCACCCCTGGCGGTCGGCGGCGATGCGGCCGTAGGCGAGGAGGACGGGGTTGGTGGTCACGACACCCTGCGCCCCCGCCGCCCGCATGCGGGCGATGGCGGCGTCCATGCTGGTGACGGCCTCCTCGGCCGCCTCGATCGGCTCCTTGCGAACGACCTCGATCCCCTCCTTGGCGAACTCGGCCTCGAGTTGGGGGATCGCCTCGGCCTCGGTCGGGACCGAGAGGTAGGTGATGCCGATGCGGTCGACCTGCAGGTATCGCTTGACGACCTCGACGAAGAACCGTCCGTAGAACGACCCCGGCGGGGCGGTGGCGAACGTGACCGGGGAGAGGGCGTCGGAGGTCATGTCCTCGGCACCGCCTTGGATGAGCGGGATGCGGTGCTCGTCGAGGTATTCGATGACGGGAATGAAGGCGATCGCCATCACGTAGGTGTTGACGAAGGCGAAGACGTCGTCTTCCTCGACCAGCCGCTTGGCCGCCTGGAGCGCCTCGTCCTGGCACGTCAGGCAGGCGTTGTAGGCGACGAGTTGAAGGGTGTAGCCGCCGACCCCGCCGCGGGCGTTGACCTCGTCGATGTAGGCCTGGGTCACCCGCAGGACCGGTTCGCCGAAGTCGCGCTGACCACCCTGGAGGGGGAGGACGGTCCCGATCTTGAGGACGCCCCGTGAGGGCGTGGTCCCTCCGGTGCCGCTCGAGGCTCCCGGCGAAACCGCCGGGCCGCCCGCCTCGGTACCGCCAGCGGCCGTCGTCCGCCCCGCTGCGGCGCGCTCGGCGGTGACCGGGAACAGTCCGCCCTCCTGGCGGGGAGCGTCCCGGCGATCGGCCGCGCTGGTGGCGGCCGGTGCGGCGGCCCTCGTCTCGAACGACAGCTCCCCGCCCTCGGCGGAACAGGCGGCGGCGGCCAGCGCCAGCACGACGGACAGCGCGACCGACCGGCGGGCGCGCACGCGTGTGCGCGCTCGCGGACGGGCGTCGATCGCGTGGCCCATGGTCCGGTGAGCTCCTTCGACGACCGGTCACCCCCGTACCGGTCGCTCCAGGTACTTCGTGAACCGTCAGGGCCGGTCCTGCCTCCGGAGAAGCAAATTGACAGATCAGTCAGTAAGCTGCCGCACCGGATGCCACGAGTCGAGACCACCTCCGTGGAGCAGCTGGCGACGTGGGCGTCGGAGGTGACGATCGCCGACGTCCCCGCCGACGTCCTCGACCTCGCCCGGGCACAGCGCCGCTCGGTGCTCGCCGCCATGGCGGCGTCGGTCGACGACGAGGCCACCGGTCGCCTGCTCGCCGCCGTCTCGGGATGGGCGTCCGACGGGCCGGCCCCGCTCGTGACCACCGACCGGCGCGTGAGTGTCGAGGACGCCCTCTACGCCGCCGCCGCCTTCTCGGTCGCCCTCGACTCCGACGACTACCTCTGCTTCGGCCACACCGGGCACTCGGCCGTCCTGGCCCCGATCCTCCTCGCCGCCGAGACGGGAGCCGACGGCGAGGCTCAGCTCCTCGCCCAGATCGTCGCCAACGAGGTAGAGGCCCGGCTCGGTGGCGCCGTCCTCCTCGGCCCCATGAACGGCCAGCTGTGGGCGTTCATCCACGCCGCGGGCACGGCGCTGGCGGCGGGACGCCTGCTCGGGCTCGACCGCGACCGGCTCGCCCACGCCCTCGCCATCGCCCTCGCCCACCCGATGCGGGCCACCGTTCCCGGGTTCATGGCCCCCGACTCGAAGCTGCTCGTCGCCGCCGAGCCGACGGTGGCGGGGCTGCGCGCCGCCCGCCTGGCCGCCGTGGGGGTGACGGGGCCGCTCGACGCCCTCGACGACCGCCGTGGCGCCCTCGCCGCCCTGTCGTACGCCCCCATCCCGGGCATCCTCGCCGGGCTCGGCACTGGGTGGGCGACCAAGACGTTGTGCATCAAGCCCTATCCCGGCTGTGCCTACATCGATACGACGGTCGACGCCCTCCTCGATCTCGGCCTCGGGGCGGTCGACGCCGACGACGTCGAGTCGGTCACCGTCGACGCCGGGATGCTGACGTGCGGGATGGATCACCTGTCCGGCCCGTACGCCGCCGTCGAACCGCCGACCCCGGTGACCGTCACCTTCTCGATTCCGTGGAACGCCGCCATCGTCCTCGTCGCCGGCCGCCTTACCGAGGCGGAGACGAGCGCCGAGTGGCTGCGCGCCAACGCCGCCGACCTGGCCGCCGTCCGGTCGCGCGTCACGCTCCGCCACGACGCGGAACTGACGACCCGCTCGGCCGCCGCCTTCGGCCGCCTCATTCCCGGCCCCGTCCTCGCCAAGGACGTGGGGGCCCGCCGCCTGTTGTCGGCGGCACGGCGCGTGCGTGCCGAGCACCCGACCGGGCTGGGTGCCGCCGACCTCCTCGGGCTCCTGCGCACCGGCCGGAGCGGCCGGGCCGCGCTTCGCGCCGCCCGGGGCGGCACGTGGTGGGACCCGGCCGCGCTCGACGGCTTCCAGGTCACCTTCCCCGCCCGCGTCACGGTGCGGACGCGCGACGGTTCGGAACACACCGCCGAGGCCGACGTGCCCCGAGGCGGAGCGGGCAACCGGGAGACGTCGCCGATCGACGCAGCGCGAGCCAAGCTGGCGGCCTCCGGCCCCCGGCTCTGGGGCGAGGCGGGGACCGCCGCCCTCGACGCCGCCATCGCGGACGACGACGCCAAGCTCTTCGACCTGCTGGGCGGGTCCCGGTCGTGAGCTTCCTCCTCGACCCGCCGCTGCTGGTCGCCAACGGGTACGCCATCGGGCGCTTGGCGCCCAGTGCCGGGGCGGAACGGGTGGCCGAAGCGGCGCTCGTCGGGACGTTCGTCGCCTACTCGGTCGGCCTCTACCGCAACGAGGAGTGGACCCGGCCGCTGTGGGAGGCGTGCGGGGCCGAGACGGGGCGCGACTGGATGGTCAACTCCGGCGTCACGGCGTTCGACCACCGCAACCCGACGCCCACCATGCACAAGGTGGCGGCGTTGATCTTCGCCACGTACCCGATCTGGGCCCGCCTCGGCGTCCGCCTCGGGCGCCGGGCGGTCAGCCGGGGGCGACGACGCCGCTAGACGGGGGTGGTGCAGGCCTCGGCGAAGGCGTCGCCGCCGGCCACCGTGTAGACGGCGTTGGTGCCGTCGCTCCAGCCCTGGTTGCCGAAGAACGAGCCTTGGGCGTCGGCGCCCTGCTCGACGGCGCCCGCCCCACCGAGCCATGCCCAGCACGGCCCGAAATCGCTGAACTGGCCAGCGCCGGCGAACGACGGGACGGTGTTGGCGAACACGTCGAGCTTCAGCCGCTTCCTCGTGTGCCCGACGTACTCCCAGTCCTCGTAGATGTCGACGTCGAGCACCGCGTCGATGGAGACCTGGTCGGTGGGGGTGACCTCGTAGTCGTCGGCGTCGACGGTCTGCCACGCCTCGCGGATGGTCTGCAACCGGCACCTCTTGCCCTTGCAGGTGCTGACGTACTGGGTCGCCTCGACCCATCCCTCGCCGTCGAAGTCGGCGAAGAAGACCTCGGTCTCGGTCAGGCGCGTCTCCGTCGACGAGATCTTGCTCGTCGTGCTCAGGGATGCCACCGCGACGGTGCCCACGCCGCCGGCAGCGTCGGCGGGAAGGGGCGGGAGCGGCTCGTCGGCAACGGCACGCGGAACGGTGGTCACGGCGAGGCCGAGCGCCACGACGGCGGTGAGGAGGATGCGGCGCATCAGCGTTGTTCTCCTGTGAACGGGCGGCGAGACCCCGCACGCCCGGGTGGTGTGACCCCGGCGAAACAATTCGACGCCGAGGCGCTTCGGACCTTTCGCACCCCGGCTTCTGGGTTCACTTCACACGGTGATGCCGCATGAACTGAACCCAGAAGCCGCAAGGGGGGTGGAATGTGGGGGCTCGTCGCCGGGGCGAGGCCGGAATCGGCGTCACCCCGGCGACGAGCGGGGGGATCTCCTAGGCAGAGAGGCCGTAGCAGTCGGCGAACGCCCCCGCTCCGGCGCCCGTCACCATGTCGCCGGCGCCGTCGGCCAGGGCCTTGCCGCCCAACGACCCGGCGGCGTCAGCCGTGCGGTGTACGGAAGCGCCGGCCCAGGCCGAAGCCCAGCACTGGCCCACGTGAGCGCCTTCGTGCACCGAGTCGAGCTGGGGCAGCGTCTCGCTGGGCGTCCACGTCATCGAGAGTGGCTCGACTGTGCCGTAGCCGAGCTCGGAGTCCGGGTCGAAGGCGTTCATCCCGATCATGGTGTCGACGGTGATCGACTGCAGCGAGGCCTCGTACTCGTCGGGCTCGAGGAACGTCTCGCCCCAACGACCGCCGAGCCACTCGCACGTCTCGGGGCCGCACTCGTAGGCGTCCTCGAAGGCTCCGACCCAGGCCTCTCCGTTCCATTCCGTGAGGTAGACGGTCGTCCACGTCTCCCGGAAGACGGTCTCGGAGACCTCCTCGTACTCCCAGAACGACGCGAACCCGGCGTGCTCCGAGTGCGGGACGACGCCGACCGGACCGGCGGGCTGGGCGACGGGCTGGGCGACGGGCGGCGACGCATGCGCCGGGACGACGATGGCCAGAGCGGCGAGGGCGGCGAGTGCGACGAGTGACTTCCTGAACATGCTGCATTCCTCCAGCGCAGGCCGGTCGACCCCAGATCCGGCGCCGGACGCTGTCGTGTCCGGTTTCCGGTATGACGCACTGGTGGCCGATTTCGTTGACAATTGGGCCGATTTTTTTTCCGGGGCGCGATCATGGGCGGCACGCCGACGAAGGGGCAGGAGATGAACCCGATCGAGATTCGCAGTGGCGAGGCCGTCGTCGAGTCACGCAACCCGGCGACGGGGGAACTGGTCGGGACGGTGCCCGACATGGACGAGGGGCGGGTGCGCCAGGCGATCCAGCGGGCACGAGGGGCGTCCCGCGAGTGGGCCGCGTTGAGCGTCAAGGAGCGCGTCGACCACCTCGACGGCGTCCTCGACCTCATGCTCGACCGCCTCGACGAGGTCGTCGACGTCGTGTGTGCCGAGACGGGCAAGACCCGCAACGAGGCCCTCTTCAGCGAGGTGATGGTGACCGCCGAGCTGATGGCGTCGTACGCCAAGCGGGCCCCTCGCCTCCTCGCTCCGAAGCGGGTGTCGACGGGCATCATGCGCACGAAGCGAGCGGTGAAGTTCTACGAGCCCTACGGCGTCGTCGGCGTGATCAGCCCCTGGAACTACCCCTTCACCCTCACGATGGCGCCGGTGGTGACCGCCCTCGTCGCCGGCAACACCGTCGTCCTGAAGCCGAGCGAGGTCACCCCGCTCACCGGCGTGCTCGTCGGCGACCTGTTCGGAGCCGTCGGAGCCCATCGCGACATCGTCCAGGTCGTGACAGGCGGAGGCGGCACGGGCAACGCCCTCGTCACCGGCGGCGTCGACAAGATCGCCTTCACGGGGTCGGTCGCGACCGGCCGCAAGGTGATGCAGGCGGCCGCCGCCAACCTCACCCCGGTCGTGCTCGAACTGGGTGGGAAGGACCCGCTGGTCGTCTGCGAGGACGCCGACCTCGACCGGGCCGCTGCCGCCGCCGTCTGGGGCGCGTTCACGAACGCCGGCCAGACGTGCATCTCGGTGGAGCGCGTCTACGTCGCCGACCGGGTGTACGACGAGTTCGTCGGCAAGGTGCTCGAGCGGGCGAGGACGGTCGAGGTGGGCCGCGACATCGGCTCGATGACATTCCCGCCCCAGGTCGAGATCGTCGAGCGGCACCTCGCGGATGCGGTGGCCAAGGGCGCCACGGTCGCCCTCGGCGGCGGCCGGGTGGCGGGCGCCGCCGGCCTCCAGTTCGAGCCGACGGTCGTCCTCGACGTCGACCACTCCATGGAGTTGATGCAGGAGGAGACGTTCGGACCGGTGCTCCCGATCATGCGCGTGCGCGACGACGAGGAGGCGATCCGCCTGGCGAACGACACTCGATACGGCCTCGACGCCGCCGTCTTCACGCAGTCGCCGGAGCGGGCCGACCGCCTCGCCGCTGCCATCGAGAGCGGCAACGTCTGCGTCAACGACGTCCTCGTGAACTACGCCCTCACCGAACTCCCCTTCGGCGGCATGAAGGAGTCGGGCATCGGGCGGGCCCACGGCGAGGAGGGCCTGATGGAGTTCGTGCGCGTGAAGTCGGTGGCGTCGGACCGAGCCGGGTTGAAGCGGGAGCCGTACTGGTTCGCTCCGGCGAGCGCGGCGGGCCTGTTGAAGCGGTTCTTGAAGGCGCGGTATCGGAGGGGCGCGTCCGCCAAGCTGCGGGGGCTGCTCAGGGGCTGAGCGGCTGGGCTTCTGGGCACGCCCACGGCCCCTCTGTGTAGGGAGCGGTACCCAGAACGCAGAAGGGTCAGCGGCCGGCGAGGCCGGCGGCGGCGGCGGGCAGCGGGAAACGCCGGACGGGGAGCTTCGCCACGCCCTCGGGCACCACCCGGGCCATCACCCGGCGCATGAACGACTGCCCGTCCTCGTGGTCGCGCAGCACCCGCATCTGCGTGCCGGGCCGGGCGATCATCCACGAGTGCCCGCCCCGGACCCAGTGCACTTTCTCCCCGCTGATCCGGGCGAACTCGTGCGCGGTGTGCCGTGGAGTGATCCGGTCGTACATCCCCCACATCGGCAGGATGGGCACGCCGTGGTCGCGGGCGACGTGGTCGACCTCGGTGGTGAGATCGGAGGCGAACAGCATGGCGCCGACGGGAAGGGCGTCGGCGACGCTCCGGAGATTGAGGCGGGCGTCGGGCATGACGCCCCGAAGCGTCGAGCGAGCGCGGCCGATCAGCATGTCGGGGACGTCGAGGGCGACGCCGCTCACCAGGTCGCACATGGCACCGAGGTCGGGGGACACCGGCGAGATCACCTTGGCGAGGATGCTCTTGCGCTCCTTCCACGACGCCGTCGCCGCGCCGTCGCGGTAGACGACACCGAGGGTGCGCTCGGGGTGATCGAAGGCGAACTGGGTGGCGACCGCACCGCCCATGGAGTGGCCGAGCACGACGACGGGCCCGACGCCGAGGTGGTCGAGGAGGCCGGCGATGACGTCGGCGAACCCTGACATCGAGAGGCGGTTCCACGGGAG
>DATLFW010000102.1:0-6690 GCA_035540775.1 Acidimicrobiia bacterium | reverse complement strand
CCGCCACGCCTTCGCCAACTACTGGGTCGCCTATCCCCTCACCTACATCGGTGACGGCAGGGTCGAGGTGGCGGCCGCCGACCAGAACCGGTGGGTGGAGCAGTACCTCGACGTCTCGGCGGCGCCCACCTCGGCCTGGCTCTTCACGGCCGAGGAGCGGCGTGACGAGGCGGCCGAGGTCTTCCACGTGTCGATCGCAGGGCCGTTCGGCGTCGATCGAGCGCGCTTCGAGGCGATGCTGGGTGCCGCCGGGATCGCCTACGAGGTGCGTCGCGCCGGACTCGTCGACGCCGTCGTCCCCGCACGCCCGGTGACGGGGACGGACGTCGGCCTTCCTCCCCCGTTCTGGGACTGACCGTCGCAGTGCGCCGGTACGATGTCGGCACGCCTCGGAGCCGGCGCGCGACTCCCGACCTGACGGGCACGAGGACGGGAGGACGATGGCCGTCGACGAGGAGATGCGATACCGGGTCTACGAGGCAATGAAGGCCCACCACGGGTCGGACGTTGCAGGAGCGCTGATGGAGATGCTCCCACCCGCAGGGGTGCCCGAACTGGCGACGAAGGCCGACCTGGCGCTCCATGCCGCCGCGGTCGAGCATCGCATTGACGCACTGGACAACCGGCTGGCGCGGCGAATCGACGGGCTCGAAGGTCGAATCGACGGGCTCGAAGGTCGAATGGATCAGCGCTTCCAGGTCTTCGAAGCCCAGATCGGCGAGCGGATCGAGCGCGCCCTGCGCCAGCAAGGCAATCGCTACATCACCTGGATGGTCGCCACCGCCGGCCTCTGCCTGGCCGCCGCCGGCCTCGCTTCGGGGCTCGCCTGAGCTCACTCCGTTTTCCGGACGCAGGAGAAGGCGAGAACGTTTTCGCCGGCCGGGACGTCGTAGAGGCATGACCAGCGGGAACGTCGTCCTGCCGCCACGGTTCACCCAACGCGGCGGGCTCGACGACAGCGACATCGAACGGGTGCGGAAGGTCCTGTGGCTGAACGGCCTTCGGGGCGCGGACCTCGAGGACGGCGTCCAAGAAGTGCACCTTCGCCACCTCCAGCGAGCCCCCGTCGATCTCGAATCGCCGGGGGCCTGGGCCTGCGCCGTCGCCACGAACGTCGCCCTCGACCACCATCGCCGCACCAGCCGGCGGACGGCGATCGAGTACCGCCTCCGTCCCACGACGCGGAGCGAGGCCGGACCCGACGTCGCCCTCGCCCACGCCGTGGCCCAGGCGCTCGCCCGACTCGACCCCGACCTCCGGGCCGTCGTGGTGCTGCGCTTCTACGCCGACCTCCCCGTCGCCACCATCGCCGCCCATCTCGGCATTCCGGCGGGCACCGTGAAATCCCGTCTCCACCGCGCCGTCGGCGAACTCCGATCGGCCCTTCCCGAGGAGGACCTCTAGATGCAGACCACCGACGACCGCATGGCCCGCGACATCGACCGCATCCGGCGCGGTCTCGCCCTTGCCGCCGATCTGGCCGCTGACGCGACACCCCGCCCTCGCGTGCGGCGCCGCGCCCCGCATCGGGCGGTCGGTGTCGCCGCCGCCGCCCTGCTGCTGGCGGGCGCCACTGCTGTCGTCGTCGGAGGAGTCGACGACGACGCGTCCGACGCTCCGGTCGCCGCTCCGCCGGCCACCGACGCCGGCCCCGTCCTCAACTCTTCCCTTGGTCCCCAGACCGTCGCCGAGCGCGTCGCTCTGGCCGACGCCGTCGTGGTGGGAACGGTCCGCGACGTCGCCTACGGGGAACTCGACGACCAGGGCGGCCTCCCCTACGCACTCGCCACCATCGACGTCGCGGAGTGGGTGAAGGGACCGTCGGATCGGCCGTCGAGCGTCGTGGCATTCGACTACGCCTTCGCCGGCCCCACGTCCGCCGGCGACGGCAGCGGCTGGGTGCCCGGACAGCAGGTCCTGGTCTTCCTCGTTTCGGACGCGGGCACCGTCAGCGAGTCGATCCAGCCGGCGCACCTCCAGGTTGCTGGAGGACCCGACGGCCGCTTCGCCTTCGACGGCGACCGCCTCGTCGCCCCCTTCACCCTCGACGAGGTTCGCCAGGCCGCGACGGGCGGCTGACGCGTACGGCAGCCACGTCGATCCACACGAGCCCGGGACCAGGCAGTCGTCGGCCGACCAGGCGGGGCGTCACCCGCCGCTTCGTGGCGACGACGAGGCCGCCGAACTCGGTGTGACCGTCGAGGGACTGGCTGGCTCTCGCCCACCGCCCGAAGGTCTCGGCCGTGTAGTCGTGCCGGCGGACGAGCCCGTGTCCGTCGACATGCAGGATCTGGCGACGCGAGTGGCTGACGACTCCGGGCGGCATCGTGACCGCCAGGCGGCGGAGCCCCGCCCGGGGCCGCAACACCTCGAGGCCGTACGCCTCGTCGAGCAAGACGAAGGGGATGGCGAGGTACGTCCACATGGCAGCCGCAGCGAAGACCCCGACGTCTTCCGGCTGCCACGCGTCCCACACTGGCCGCCGGGCGACCTGGTCCAGCCGCGCCCGCATCTCGGCGCTTCCCGACACCTCGATGCTCCACGGATTCGGGTCGGAACCGGCGAGCCGGACCTGCTGCCGGCTCACCACCACCTCACCGGTCACCCCGACCAACGCGCGCGGTTGCCGCTTGGTCGCAAAGGCCAGACCACCGGACGAGAACTCGACCGCCAGCCGGTCGGCTTCACGCCACCGCTCGCGCCCACCCGCGGCGGCGACGAGCTCCTCGGCCAGGGCTTCGCCCTCCGACGACCTCATGCCGTCACCCTCGCCACCAACGCAGCGACGTCACGTGCGACGGCATCGGGCCGCTCGTCGGGCAGGAAGTGCCCGGCCCCTTCGTAGACGTGCAGCGGCACTCGCGCCGCGGTCGCCGTTCGCTCCCCCTGAGCGAGCGGGAAGAACGGGTCGCAGTCTCCCCACGCCACGAATCCCGGCACCGAGACGGTGCGCAGTTCGGCCTCCACGGGCGCGTACAGCGCCGCCAGATTCCTGAGACTCCCGGCAAAGATCGTCGCGATCGTGCGCTGCTGTGCCCGGTCCCCGACGGCCGAGCGGGCGTCGGGCCGCTCGCCCCCGGCGCCGACTCCTTGCCGCATCATCATGCGCAGCGACGGAGCCGAGAAGAGGGCCCGAGCGGCGAGCGACCCGATCCCCGGCCACGTCACGGTCGACAGCGGGAACGGGATCGGCGTGTCGGTGAACGTGTTGGTCGCCAACAGGCCGAGAGCTCGAACGCGTCTCGAATCTGTGCGGTGGAGCATCAGGGCGACCGGTCCTCCGAAGTCGTGGCCGATCACCGTCACCGGTCCGACGGCGAGGTCGTCGAGCAGGTCGGCAACCGCCTCCGCCTGGGCCCGTGCATGGAGGGCGTCGAGACCCGAAGGGCGGACGCTGGCGCCGAACCCGAGCAGGTCGGGCACGATCACGTCGGCCACCGAGGCCAGGCGTTCTCCTACCGCCAACCACGAGGCCGAACTCCCCGGGATCCCGTGGAGCAGCAGAACCGGCGGCCCGTTCCCCGCTCGCCGGTACGCCATTCCGTTGCGGGTGGTCGAGGTGGTGGCGAGTGTCATGGCGCATCCTTCTACTTTGATTTTTGTAGTAGTCTACGCCCGCAATGAAGCCCCGCAAGTCCTACGGTCAGTTCTGCGCCCTCGCCCGGGCCCTCGATCGCGTCGGCGATCGCTGGACGCTGCTCGTCGTCCGCGAGCTCCTCCTCGGCCCGCAGACGTTCCGCGACCTCCGAGCCCGACTCCCGGGGATGAGTCCGAGTCTGCTCGTCGACCGCCTCGACGCGCTCGGCGATGACGGTCTCGTCGAGCGCAACGCCGCCCCCGCCCGCTCGAAGAGCGTCGAGTACCGGCTGACGGAGCAAGGGGCGTCCCTCGAACCGGTCGTCCACGAACTCATCCGGTGGGGCGCCCGGTGGATGGTCACCGGCCCGGGATCCGACCAGGTCGAACCATCGTGGGGCGTTTTGGCGTTGCGCGCTCTCATCGAGACGGCACCGTCGCCGGACCGGCGTTCAGGCGCCGTCCACCTGGACCTCGGCGATGCTCAGGCGACGGTGACCGTTCGGCGGGGGGAGCGCTCGGTCTCTGCTGGGCAACAGGGCCGACCGCGAGCGACCATCTCGGCGTCGCTGCCGTCCGTCCTCGCCGTCGCCGCTGGCTTTCGCACCTTCTCGGACGCCGGACTCGACGTCGACGGCGACGCCACGTTGGCTGCCGTCGCACTCGCCCCTGCGTGAGGCGACGACGTCAGACGCGATCGAGCTCGAGCATCCGGATGGCGTTGCCCCGCAGCACCTTGTACGCAACCTCGTCGTCGTAGTCGGCGAGCATCTTCTCGACGTATTCCTTGGTGTGGGGCCACGTCGTGTCGGTGTGCGGGTAGTCGGTCTCGAAGCAGATGTTGTCGAGGCCGACCTCGTCGAGCGACCGCAGGCCGTGACGGTCGGCGGTGAAGCAGCCGTAGATGCGCCCGTAGTAGTAGGTCGACGGGGGCTCCGGCAGGATCTCCTTGGAGTGCTGCCACGAGTCGTGGTGGTCCCAGACCGTGTCCGCCCGCTCGAGGGCGTAGGGGATCCAGCCGATCTGACCCTCGGAGTACGCCAGCTTCAGCTTCGGGAACTGGGCGAGCTTGCCGGAGAACAGCCAGTCGGCGAGCGACGCCATCGAGTTGTTGAACGAGATGGTGCCGCCGACGCCGGCCGGGGCGTCGGGCGAGGTCACCGGGGTCGTCGACGACGACCCGATGTGCATGCATACGGTGACGCCCCAGTCGTTGCAGACGGCGAAGAGCGGGTCCCAGTAGCCGCTGTGGATGGTCGGGAGGTTGAGGTGGTGCGGCATCTCGCTGAAGGCGATGGCCCGCACGCCGCGCTGCGCGTTGCGCTCCACCTCCTTCACGGCGAGGTCGACGTCCCAGAGGGGGATGAGGCAGAGCGGGATGTTGTAGCCGCCCGAGGGCTCACACCACTCCTCCACCATCCAGTCGTTGTACGCCTGGACGCAGGCGAGACCGAGCTCCTTGTCGTCGCCCTCGTAGAACGTCTGCCCGCAGAACCGGGGGAAGGTCGGGAAGGGCAGCGACCCGTCGACCCAGTTCCGCTCCATGTCCTTGATGCGCTCGTCCCGGTCCCAGCAGCCCTTGCGCATCCCCTCGTAGGTGATGGCCGTCATGGTCATCTGGGTCCGGTCGAATTCGATGGAGCCGTCCTCCTTCTCGACCGTGGCCGCCTGGGGGATGGCGACGAACTTCTTGTGGACGTAGATGAGCTTCCCGTCGTAGTACCAGGCGCTGCCCCACTCGCCGTCGGGGTCCTCCTGCATCTCGTACTTGGCGCCCGGGCGCTTGACGAAGTCGCCCCATCGCTTCGTCTCCACCTTCGGCCCCCGCTCCCGCCACTTCTCGGGGAGCCACGTCTGCCAGACGTGCGGGGGCTCGACCACGTGGTCGTCGACGCTGATGATCTTCGGAAGTTCGCTCACGCCCGCCATGGTACCCAGAAACCTGACGTCCGCGTCAGGTCGGCGGCGTCGGGCCAGGGCCAGGCCCGCCGCGTCAGTCGATCAGGGCGTAGTCGGAGGCGTCGACGTCGAGCGTCTGCTCCCAGAACTCGAGGAGCGTGAACGGCCAGTTCTGCGTCACCCGGCCCTTGTCGTTCTTGTACCAGGAGTTCACGCCGGAGCGTCCCCACACCATGTCGGCGTTGGCCGCCTCGATGCGCTCGTTGTACGCGTCGTGCACGTCGGGGCGGCAGTCGAGGGCCCGATGCCCGCCCTCGAGCAGCAGGCGGATGCACGCCAGGACGTAGCGCACCTCGCACTCGGAGAAGTAGATGATGCTGCCGTTGACGACCAGGTTCGTGTTCGGCCCGTAGAGGCAGAAGAAGTTGGGGAAGCCCGGGATCGTGATGCCCAGGTAGGCGCGGGCGTCGCCGTCCCAGTGCTCGTGCAGGTCGAGGCCGGCCCGCCCCGTGACGCGCATGGGCGTGAGGAAGCGGGATGCCTGGAACCCGGTCCCGTAGACGATCACGTCGACCTCGTGGAGGACACCGTCACTCGTCACCACGCCCGACTCGGTGATCTCGGTGATCTTGTCGGTGACCAGCCGCACGTCGTCTCGCTTCAGCGTCGCCGCCCAGATCCCGTTGTCGCGCAGGATCCGCTTCGCCGCCGGCGGGTAGGTGGGAACGACCTGGGCGACGAGGTCGGGCCGATCGGCGAACTGCTCTTCGAGGTAGGCGACGAGGAACGTCCGGAAAAGGTCGTTCATCGGGCTGACGGCACTCTCGTCGCCGTCCCACCCCGGGTCGACCTTGGCGGCGGGGAGCATTCCCTCGGTGTTCCGCCAGAACAGCCAGAGGCGGTACCAGTGGCTGAAGGTCGGGAGGTTCCGCTGCAACCACCGGAACTCGTCGGCCACCTCGTCGTGATAGTCGGGGGTCGGCACCATCCAGTTGGGGGTGCGCTGGAACACGAGGAGTTCGCTCGCCTGGTCCGCCACTTCGGGAATGAGCTGGAACGCACTGGCACCCGTGCCGATCACCGCCACTCGTTTGCCGGCGAGGTCGACGGTGTCGTCCCATTCGGCCGAGTGGAAGGCGGGGCCCGCAAAGCGATCGCGCCCGGCGATGTCGGGGAGCAGGGGGCGGTTCAGCTGGCCGACGGCACTGATGACCG
>DATLFW010000101.1:0-7935 GCA_035540775.1 Acidimicrobiia bacterium | reverse complement strand
CGCATCGGCTGGGTGACGGGCTCCGCCTACGAGTGGGTGCAGCACTGGCGGGTCGGACCCGGCTTAGGCGCTCCCGCCGACGACCTCCTCGCCGTGCGCGACTGGCGCACCTCCGACCGGTTCGGGGCGCCGGAACGAGCGGTCCTCGCCGCCACCGACGACGTGCTGCGCGACGGGCGGATCAGCGCGCAGACCTGGCGCGAGTGCGAAGAGGCGCTCGGTGCCGACGAGCCCGCCCTCGTCGAACTCGTCTGCGCCATCGGGGGCTGGCACATGATCTCGGTGATCCTCGAGAGCCTGGAAGTGCCGTTGGAGGACGGGCTCGAACCCTGGCCGCCTGACGGTGTCGCCCCCGAAGGGGTCACGCTGTGACGACGGCCGCCGACGTGCTCGGTTTCCAGCCAGACGGCGTCGAGCGCGCCCGGTTCGCCCTCGGCGACGACCTCCACGGTGCCTTTGGCGGGGTATTCGGCGGTGCAGTGGCGGCTGCGTGCGTCATGGCCGCCCGTCCGGTCGCACCTGGACGCCGCCCGTTCTCGGCTCACGTCACCTTCGCCCGGGGCCTGTCGACGCCCACGTGCACGACGGAGGCCGTTGTCGTGGCCAGCGGACGGACGGTCACGAGCGTCGGCGTCGACCTCGCCGACGCGAACGGCAAGATCGCCGCTCGAGCCACCGTGACCTTCGCCGCCGACGCAGCACTGCACCCCGTCAGCGACCCCGGCGCCGTGCCCGTCCCCGACCTCGCCGCCCACGACGACGGCACGCCGCTGCGGATGGTCGCCGACCTCCAGCCGCCGATCGCCAAGGCTCTTTCCCCTCGCATCGTCGGTCAGCCGGCGGGCGGCTACGCCCACTCGATCGTGCTGCCGTGGGACGACTCGGCCGCCGGGGCCGAGTCGATGTGCATGGCCGCCGACTTCTGCGTCGGCGTGCCGGTCGGGGCCGTCCTTCGAGGAGAGTGGGTGCCGATCCCGAACCCCGACCTGTCGCTGCGCTTCCTCACCCCGACCACCACGGGTGCCACGCTGGTCGGCGTCGGCCGCCTCGCCGGCGCAGAGGCCGGGGTGGCCGCCACGCAGGTCGAGGTGTGGGACGGCGACCGCCTGGTCGCCATCGGTTCGTCGTCGACGGTCATGCTCGGCGGCGGGGTCGGGTCGCGATGAGCGCCCAGGTCCTCCGGCCAGCCGCCGGCGCCAACGCCCCCCGGTGGGACGGTTCGTCGCCGGGCCACTACGAGGTCTGGTACCTGACGCTCTCCGACCCGGTGACCCGTCGTGGCCTGTGGTTCCGCTACACGCTCGAGATCCCGAAGGGCGCCGAGGCGCCCCGGGTGGCCGAGCTGTGGGCGTTCGCCTTCCGTCCCGGCGGTCCGGCGGTGGGCGGCAAGGAGACGATGCCGCTGTCGTGGCCGCCGACTGGCGTCATGCAGGCCGGCGACGCTTGCCTCGACGAGGGGCGGGCGACCGGCTCAGTGGCCGGCATCACCTGGGATCTCTCCTGGGATCCTCCCCCGACGGCCATGTGGCACATCCCCGGCCGTCTCGGGGAGTCGCGGCTTCCCTCGACGAGGGTGGTCTGCCCCGCCCTCGGCGTGACGTTCCGGGGCACGGTCGCGATCGACGGCGAGACGCTCGCCCTCGACGCCGCCCGCGGGTGCCAGACGCACCTGTGGGGACGGCAGCACGCCGCCCGCTGGGCCTGGGGCCACTGCTCGGCGTGGGACGAAGGAGAGGGCGAGGCCGTTCTCGAAGCGGTGTGGGCCGTTCCCCTGCTGGCGCCCGGCCGGGCGGCGCCGGCCGGCCCGACGCTCCTCTACGCCCAGGTCGATGGGAAGGCGTTCGCCTGCAACGCCCTGCCGTGGCTTGCTCGAGCCCGGTCGAGGGTGACCGGGCCCCGCTGGGAGATGTCGGGGCGAACGCGAGACGCGCGCGTGCGGGCGGTCCTCGAGGCGCGCCCCGCCGAGATGGCCCAGGTCACCTACGAGGACCCCGACGGGGCCCACGCCTGGTGTGCCAACTCCGAGGTCGCCATCGGCGTGTTGGAGGTGGAGCGCAATGGCGTGCTGCGCCGGTTCACCACCGATGGGCTGGCCCACGTCGAGTTCGGCGCCCGCCACCCCGACCCCGACGTCCCCATCCTGTGCTGACCCGGGCGTGCGGACACCGGGGCGGGCGACCTAAATTGACTGACCAGTCAAGAAGACCGGAAGCGAGGGCTCCATGCGCACCCGACTGACCGACCTCCTCGGCGTCGACCACCCCGTCATGCTGGCCGGGATGGGCGGCGTCTCGTACCACCGCCTCTGCGCCGCCGTCTCCGACGCCGGCGGGTTCGGCACCCTCGGCGCCGCCACCATGACGACCGACCAGATGGTCGAGGAGATGAAGGCGGTCCGTTCGCTCACCGACAAGCCCTTCGGCGTCGACCTCCTCACTGCCATGCCGGGCGACATGGCCCCGGCCGTCGAGCAGATCATCGCCAACGGTGCGAGCGTGTTCGTCGCCGGTCTCGGCGTGCCCCGCGAGGTCGTCGACCTCTGCCACGAGCACTCGGTGCTCGTCGTGAACATGTGCGGCAAGGTCCGCCACGCCATCGCCGCCGTCGAGGCGGGGTGCGACATCGTCGTGGCCCAGGGCACCGAGGCGGGCGGTCACACCGGCACCGTGGCCACCTTCCCGCTCGTTCCCCAGATCGTCGACGCCGTCGGTGATCGGGTGCCGGTCGTCGCCGCAGGCGGCATCTACGACGGGCGCCACCTCGCCGCCGCCCTCGCCCTCGGCGCCGACGGGATCTGGGTCGGCACGCGCTTCATCGCCACCCCTGAGGCCCGCAGCGTCACCGGCTACAAGGACGGCCTGCTCCAGGCCCACGAGGACGACACCGTCATCAGCCGGGCCTTCACCGGGAAGACCCTGCGGGCGCTGCGCAACTCCTACACGCAGTACTACGAGGAGCACCCCGACGAACTCGAGCCCTTCCCGATGCAGATGGCGAAGTCGTTCCAGGAGGGCGCCATGCACCTGATGGGCGACGAGACGACCGAGGGCATCGACCCCGACAAGGAGTGCTTCCCGGCCGGACAGGGCGTCGGCGCCATCGACGAACTGGTGCCGGCGGGCGAGTTGGTGCACCGCTTCGTGGCCGAGGCCGAGGCGACCCTGGAGAAGCTGTCGGGGTACCGCGCCACCGTCTGAGGGGGGTGTGAGTGCGGTGTTGCGCGATGCGCAACGTGGCACTCACACGGGGTTCACGCCGCCGCCGTCTCCGCGCCCGTCTCCGTCTCCTCGACCCCGAGCGTGCGGGCGGTCGGCGAGAGGGGGACGTCGTCCTTCGCCGGGAACGTGCGCAGCACGTGGTCGCCGAGGTGCATGGTCACCCCGAACCAGTAGTTCTCGTTCCGGAAGTGGTGGAGCACGTGCGCCCGCCGGACATAGCGGTAGAGGCGCGTCTTCGGCGTGTACGGCTGGTGGATGAGGAAGTGCGTCCACTCGTAGACGGCCAGGAGCGCGTATCCCGTGAGCACTCCCGTCAGTGCCAGCCCGAGGTCGGGTTCGAGGAGCAGGAACCCCGCCGGGATGGCGACCAGCAGCAACAGGAGGTCGGGCAGCGGGACGAAGACGAGATCGACGTCGCGGGGGTCGCGATGGTGGGCCCGATGCTTGCGGGCGATCGGGAGGTCGACGGTGCGGCGACCGAGCGACCGAGGCCGGAAGTGGAGGACGGACACGTGGATCGTCCACTCCACGAACGGCTGGGCCGCCACCACCGCGGCAACGACCACGAGGTCGAGCCCCCCGAAGCCGCCGTGGACCAGCCGGGCGACGAGCGCGACAGCCACGGCGGCGACGACCACCCGCCCGTTGCGCCTCGAGAAGAAGAGGGCGGTGGCGTCGCGGAGTGACACGCTCCCTACGTTCCCCACAGACCGAGGGCCGAGTCGATCGACCACTCCTGCCAGGCCTGGGCGCCGAAGGCGACGAGGGCGATGAGGAACATCATCGAGTTCTGCCCTTGCTCGGCCCAGTCGTGGATCATCAGGGTGAAGTAGACGAGGCTGAGCAGCATCGAGGCCACGAGGGCGATGGGCGTGAGGAAGCCCAGGGCGATCCCGAGGCCGAGCGCCAGCTCCGAGAGGAGCACGACGGCCGTGAAGAGCTTCGGCCGGGGGGCGACCGTTCGCTCGAACGTGCGGCCGACAAAGGCCCACCGGTGCTTGGAGGCGATGTCGGCGGCCCAGTTGATGCCGGCGTTGCGTTTCGTCCACGCCTCGATGTTCTTGTGGCGTACGGACTCCAGCCACCACAGGCCGAGGCCGATGCGCAGCACGGCGAGCCACTCGGCGCCGTCGAGCCAGAAGGTGTCGATCACGTCGTGGGACTCTACGCGCTCTCCGCGTCGAGATCGGCAAGGGCTCGCTCGACGAGGGCGGCGTCTGCCGGCGTCAGCGGCAGGCCCAACGCCAGGCTCTGTGCGCGCGCGCTCATCTTGCGCAGCGTCTTCTTCACCACCTCGACGGTCTTGTCGTCGCCGAGGCGGGCCGCCACGTCGTGAAACTGCGTCTCCACGAACACGAGGCAGAGGGCGTCCTCGAGCGCCTGGGCCTCGGGGTCGCCGGCGGCCAAGCCCTTCTTGCGGACGAGATCCTGCACTCGCTCGACGGCGGGCGGCGGGTAGCCGGCACCGTCCAGGATCCCGCCGACGATCTCGGCGTGGACCTCGTGGAGGCGCTTCCGCCACTTGAGGTAGCCCGAGCGGCCCTCGGGATACGACGACCGCGGGAGCGTCCAGCGGCGGACGTGGTGCGCCCGGGCCGCCAGCAACAGCTCCTCGCTGGGGTCGTCGACGAGACGGTGGACCCACTCGGTGGCGAGTTCGGCGTGGGCGAGTTCCTTCGGCCGTCGCTCGCCCCGCACCTCGATGCGGACCGGGTCGTCGCGGTTGGCGGCGTCGATCGCTTCGATCGCCGTCTCGAACCGCCTCCGCTCCGCCGTCACGCTCCGAAGCGTACGCCCCGCGGTGAGTTCGAGAGCCGGTCAGACGGGGGTGAACTCCCGGGCGGCGATGAAGGACGGGCGCTGCTTCGGTGCCGCGAACGGCTCCACCAACCGGTTCTCCACGCTGTTGTAGACGAGGAAGACGTTGCTCCTCGGGTACGGCGTGATGTTGGAGTTCGACCCGTGCATGGCGTTGCAGTCGAACAGCACGACCGAGCCGGCCTTGCCCGTCAGCGTGGCGATCTCGCCGCCCGCCTCCTCCACCAGGCGCGCCAGCGACTGGTCGTCGGGCACCCCGAGCTCCTGCGCCTTCAGCGACGCCTTGTAGTGGTCCTCGGGGGTCTCGCCGACGCACGCCACGAAGCGGCGGTGCGAGCCGGGAATGATCATGAGCGGCCCGTTGAACACGTGGTTGTCCGTCAGGGCGATCGACGCGCTGACGGCACGCATGGCCGGCATCCCGTCCTCGGCGTGCCACGTCTCGAAGTCGGAGTGCCAGGAGAACTCCTTGCCCCGGAAGCCCGGCTTGAAGTTCACCCGGCTCTGGTGCACGTAGACGTCGCTTCCGACGATCTGACGGGCGGCGCCCGCCACCCGCTCGTCGCCCGCCAGCCCGGCGAACCGGTCGTGGATCCGGTGCACCTCGAAGATCGATCGCACGGCGTCGCTCTCCGGCTCGGTGATCGTCCGGTCGTCGGCCTTCACCTCGTCGAGCGCCGCGAGCCGGGCCAACTCCGAGAGGATGTCGTCGACCTCGCCGGCCGTGAAGACGTTCTCCAGCAGGAGGAAGCCGTCGCGGTCGAAGGCGTCGAGCTGGGCCCGGCTGAGCGGGCCGTCGCCTTCGCTCCCGCGCACCACCGGCTCCTTCCGGTCGACGATCGACGCCTCCTCGGACACGCGAGTCGGGTAGTGGTCGGTGACGGTCATGCCCCCACCTCCTCGTCGGTCAGGAGGGGGTAGGCGCCGTCGTCGTCGTGCACCTCGCCGCCCGTGAGCGGCGGGTTGAACACGCAGACGACTCGGAGGTCCGTCACCGCCTCCAGCTCGTGGCGGTCGTGCTGGTCGAGGGCGTACATGGTGCCGGGGGCGATCCGGTGTACGGCGCCGGTGGCGAAGTCGGTCAGGCGCCCCTCGCCCTCGATGCAGTACACGGCCTCGACGTGGTTCCGGTACCACATGGTCGTCGTCGTCCCGGCGTGGAGCACGGTGTCGTGCAGCGAGAACCCCATGCCGTCGCGCGCCAGGAGGAACCGGCGGCTCGCGAAGGTCGGAGCGTGCACGTCGCGCTCGGTGCCGGCGATGTCGTCGAGCGTCCGCACGATCATCGGGCCACCTCCGCTGCCTTGGCGTCCGCCTCGTCGAGGGCGGAGGCGATGGCCTCGTCGAGCACGCCGAGCCCCGTCTCGAGGACGTCGCCGTCGATGGTGAGCGGCGGCAGGACCTTCAGCACCTCACCGTCAGGCCCGGACGTCTCCATCACGAGCCCCTTGTCGAACGCCTTGGCGGTGACGCGTCCCACGATCGCCGGGTCGGTGCATGCGATGCCCTGGAGGAGCCCGCGGCCCCGCAACTCGCCGCCCAGTTCCGGGTAGCGCTCGGCCAGGGCCTCCAGCCCCTTCTGCACCCGCGCCGCCTTCGCCTCGACGGCCTGGCTCAGGGCATCGTCCTGCCAGAACAGCTCGAGGGCGGCGGTGGCGGTGACGAAGGCCGGGTTGTGGCCCCGGAAGGTGCCGTTGTGCTCGCCCGGGTCCCACACGTCGAGGTCCCGGCGGAACAGCGTGAGGGCGAAGGGAAGGCCGAATCCGCTGAGCGACTTCGACAGGCAGACGATGTCGGGCTCGATCCCGGCCGGTTCGAAGCTGAAGAACGAGCCGGTCCGCCCGCAGCCCGCCTGGATGTCGTCGACGATCAGCAGCGTGTCGTGGCGGCGGCAGAGGTCGGACAGGCGGCGCAGCCACTCGATCGAGGCGGCGCGCAGCCCGCCCTCGGCCTGCACGGTCTCGACGATGACGGCCGCCGGAGCGTCGAGGCCCGAACCGCCGTCGTCGAGGAGCGAGTCGAGGTACTCGATGGTGTCGACGTCGTCGCCGAGGTAGCCGTCGTACGGCATGCTCACCCCGGCGCTGAGGAGCAGGCCGGCGCCCTCCCGCTTCATGGCGTTGCCCGTGATCGACAGCGACCCGAGCGTCATGCCGTGGAAGGCGTTCGTGAACGACACGACGCGCTCGCGCCCGGTCACCTTCCGGGCCAGCTTCAACGCCGCCTCGACGGCGTTGGTGCCCGTCGGCCCGGGGAACTGGACCTTGTAGTCGAGGCCTCGCGGCTTCAGCACGTGCTCCTCGAAGCGCTCGAGGAAGGTGCGTTTGGCGCCCGTCACCATGTCGAGGCTGTGCACGATCCCGTCACCGAGGAGGTAGTCGACGAGGCGGGCGCGCATCTCGGGGTGGTTGTGCCCGTAGTTGAGCGCCCCGGCGCCGGCGAAGAAGTCGATGAACTCCTTGCCCTCCTCGTCGTAGAGGTGGTCGCCGACGGCTCTCGTGAACGTCGTCGGCCAGCCGCGGCAGTACGAGCGGACCTCGGATTCGAGGCGTTCGATCACGGTCGTCATGACGTGTGCCTTCCTTCGCTGTCGGGGGTGTTCGGTGCGGGCGTGCCGACCGGGCCGATGCGGAGAAGGTGTTCCTCCTCGTGCACTTCGCCGGCCGGGAACTGGTCGGTGGGGAAGTAGAGGGACTCGACGCACGCAGCGCCGGCATCGGCCGCCACGCCCCGGAAGAGCCGGAGCGAGGCGGTGTTCGACGGCGTGACGGTGGCTTCGAGGTAGCGGACGCCGGTCGGGGCGAGGCGGTCGAGGAGGGCGTGCAGGAGGGCCCGCCCGAGGCCGCGGCCACGGGCGTGGGTCGCCACCCCGATCTGCCACACGAAGACGGTGTCGGGC
>DATLFW010000100.1:0-8023 GCA_035540775.1 Acidimicrobiia bacterium | reverse complement strand
GGGATCAGCATCACGCTCGGCTCGGATTCGAAGAGCGCCAGCTTCAGTTCGCCGATCGAGAACGTGGCGGGCTTCAGCGTCAAGGGCGGGATGCCCGAGGACAGTGACGACGTCCGCAACACCGAGTACTACGACCCCCTGGAGGACGCCGACACGGTGGCGTCGACCATCAACCGGGGCGGCAACCTCTCGACGGTGAGCAACGTGTGCATCACCCTCGGGACACCGCCGACGACCACCACGACGGTCGAGGAGACGACGACCACGACCATCGGTGAGGAAGAGGTCACGACGACGACGGCCGACGTCGAGGGACTGGTCGAGACCACGACCACCACGGCAGCCGTCAAGGGCATCGTCGTGGAATCGGAGACGCCACGGGCGGCACCGGAGACGCTGGCCTTCACGGGCGGCGGTGACCGGACGGCGTTCCTGGTGGGCACCGGGCTCGTCCTCATGGCGCTCGGAGCGACGATGCAGGTGCTGATCCGGAGGCGCATCGTCTCGTAGCCGGTTGCCCGGCACCAAAGATCCCGCCACCGGGGGAGGCGAGAGCCGGGGTCCAGCGAGGACCCCGGCCTCTCGTCGTTCTGTCCCGGTTCGGCGCGACCGGAGGGCGCCGCGTCCGAGGCCGCTCGGGCTGCCATGCTTGAGCGGTGCTTGCCCGACGCGATACGCATCGCATCGAGTTCTGGCTCGGCGCCTTCCTGGCGGCCGCCGCCTCCATCTACGTGTTCGTCGAACTCCGGCCCGACCTGTTGTTCCGCGACACCACCACCAACGGTGGCGACACGGGCGCCCACGTGTGGTGGCCGGCGTACATGCGAGACCACGTCTTCCCGAAGCTCCGGCTGTCGGGATGGGCTCCCGACTGGTACGCCGGGTTCCCCGTCGGGCACTTCTACTTCCCGATCCCGGCCCTGCTGATCGTCGCTCTCGACGTCGTGGCCCCCTACAACGTCGCCTTCAAGCTCGTGACGGTGATGGGTCCCGTCCTCATCCCGGTGGCGGCGTTCGCGTTCGGCCGTGGGATCCGGGCGCCTTTCCCGGCGCCGCCCCTGTTCGCCGCTGCCACCCTGCCGTTCCTCTTCTTCGCCACCGACACCGGGGAGTACAGCCTCCACATCGCGGGCGGGAACCTCCCCAGCACGCTGGCCGGCGAATTCTCCTACGCGCTGTCGCTCGCCCTCAGCCTGTTCTTCCTCGGGGCGCTCGCGCGGGCGCTCGACGATCGGGACCGCTTGTGGCTCCCCGCCCTGCTCCTCGGCCTCACGGTGACGACCCACATCATCGGGGCGCTGTTCGCCGTCGTGGGCGCCGTCGTGCTCTGGCTGTCGCGCCATCCGAGGCGGACGTTCTGGATGGCGGCGGCCATCGGGGGGACGGCGGCCCTCCTGTCGGCGATCTGGGTCCTCCCGATGCTCGCGCGCCTCCCGTACGCGACCGACATGGGGTGGGGGAAGGTGACGCACTTCCGCGACCACCTCCTCCATCCCGACCTTCAGTGGGCCCTGATCCTCGGCGGGGTGGCCCTCGTCGTGGGTGCGGCGGCGCTGCGGCGGGCAACCCTCGAACTGGCCGCCCTGGTGGCGATCTTCGCCCTGATGTTCCGGTTCCTGCCCGAGGGGCGGATCTGGAACCTCCGGGTGTTCCCCTTCTACCACCTGTCACTGTCGCTGCTGGCCGCCATGGGGATCGTCGAGCTCGTGCTCCTCGTTCGCGCCGTCCTCGAACGACGAGCCGTCGGCGAGGAGCCGATCGAGGCGTCACCTGAGGAGCCCGTACCGGCTCGCGTGTCGGGCGGTTCCGACGACTGGCCCGGGGAGCCGGCACTCGACCGATCCGACGTGCGACTCACGAGCGACGCCCGCCGCCTGGCGGGTCACCTCGTCGCCGGGGGAGCGGCCGTCATGATGCTCGTCGCCAGCCTCGTGTGGGTCAGCGACGACGACGTGCACAAGTTCATCCCCGGATGGATCGAGTGGAACTACACGGGCTACGAGGCGAAGCCCGCGTACCCCGAGTACCGGGAGATCATGGACACCCTCGACGGGTTCCCGAGGGGCGGGCGATTGCTCTGGGAGCGGCTCAACCGGATCAACGACTACGGGTCCGACCTCGCTCTCGAACTCATCCCGTACTGGACCGACGGCAAGGTCGGCTCGATGGAGGGGCTGTACTTCGAGTCCGCCGGCACGACGCCCTTCCACTTCATGACGGTCGCAGAGGTGGCTGCTGAGCCCTCCAACCCCGTGCGCGGTCTGCCGTACCGGTCGAGCGCCGATTCCTTCGATCTCGGCGTGCGGCACATGCAGATGATGGGCGTCCGGTACTTCATGGCAGGTGCCGACCAGACGAAGGAGAAGGCGTCGGCCCACGACGACCTGCGCTTCGTGGTGGAGATCGGCAACCCCGACGAGGAGCCGGCCGTGGCTCGGTGGGCCGTCTACGAGGTCCTCGACTCGCCCGTCGTCGCTCCGCTCGAACACGAACCCGTCGTCCTGAGCGACGTGGGGGCGGGCAACTGGCGGGAACCGGCGGTGGCCTGGTGGAACGACCCCCAGCGCCTCGACCGCGTCCTTGCGCAGGACGGCCCGAGCGAGTGGGAGCGGGCCACAGAGTCCGAAGCCGAGTCGGGGGGCGTCCCGGAACGCCGGCTCCCGCCCGTCGAGGTCAGCGACGTCGAGCTCGGCGACGACTCCGTCCGCTTCCGCGTCTCCCGAACCGGCGTGCCCGTGCTCGTGAAGGTCTCGTACTTCCCGAACTGGCAGGCCGACGGGGCCGACGGTCCGTGGCGGGTCACCCCCAATTTCATGGTGGTGGTCCCCACCGACGAGGAGGTCGAGTTGACGTACGGGCGGACGGCGGTCGACCGGGGAGCGATCGTCCTCACCCTCCTCGGCATCGTCGGGCTCGTCGCCCTCGCCCGGTGGCGACCGCGGACGGAGGTCGTGCAAGGCTAGAGAAATGCCGCTCGATGCCATCGACCGCATCTTCAAGGCCTACGACATCCGGGGGCTTGCGCCCGAGGAACTCGACGAGGAGGTCGCCCACCTGGTGGGGAACGCCTTCGCCGTCTTCACGGGTGCCGACCGGGTGATCATCGGCCGGGACATGCGCCCGACCTCGGCCCCGCTGGCAGCCGCCTTCGCCGAGGGTGCCCAGGCGGCCGGTGCCGACGTCGTCGACATCGGGATGGCGTCCACCGACATGATCTACTTCGCCGCCGGGGCTCTCGACGCCCCCGGCGCCATGTTCACGGCGAGCCACAACCCGGCCCAGTACAACGGGATCAAGCTGTGCCGGGCCGGCGCGGCGCCCGTCGGCGAGGAGACCGGTCTCCGAGAGATCAAGGAGCGGGTCCGCCGGCGCGAGTTCGAGACGAGCGATCGCCTCGGCACGCAGGACACGTGGGACGCCCTCGACCGCTACGCCGAGCATGTTCGGGGTTTCGTCGACGTCTCGACCCTGCGCCCTCTGAAGGTCGTCGCCGACACGGCGAACGGTATGGGGGGCCTCGTGGTCCCGAAGGTGTTCGAGGCCTTGCCGTTCGACCTCACCGTGCTCTTCCCGGAACTCGACGGCACGTTTCCCAACCACCCGGCCGATCCCATCAACGTCGAGAACCTCGCCGACCTGCGGGCGGCCGTCACGAAGGGCGGCGCCGACATCGGACTGGCGTTCGACGGCGACGCCGACCGCGTCTTCCTGGTCGACGACGAGGGTGAGCCGGTTTCCGGGTCCACGACGACCGCCATCCTCGCCCAGGCCATCCTGGGGCGGAACCCGGGCGGCGCCGTCGTACACAACCTCATCTGCTCGAAGTCGGTGCCCGAGGTGATCCGGGAGAACGGCGGGGAACCGGTGCGGAGCCGCGTCGGGCATTCCTTCATCAAGCAGCTCATGGCCGAACGGGGCGCCGTGTTCGGCGGTGAGCACTCGGCGCACTACTACTTCCGCGACAACTACCGGGCCGACTCTGGCCTGATCGCCGCGGTCATGGTGCTCGAGCAGCTCTCGATCGCCGACGTGCCGCTCTCCGAACTCCGCCGGCCGTTCGAGCGCTACGCCCAGTCGGGCGAGATCAACACCGAGGTCGACGACCAGCACGCCGTGATCGAGAAGGTGGCGGCCCACTACTCCGACGCACAGCAGGACCGCCTCGACGGGTTGACCGTCGATCTTGGCGACTGGTGGTTCAACCTGCGACCCAGCAACACCGAACCGCTGTTGCGCCTCAACCTGGAGGCGCCCGACCGTGAACAGTGCGACGAGCGTACGGCCGAGGTGCTGGCGCTCGTGCGCGGCGCCTGAGGAGGACGCGTGGCCCTCGCCCCCGAGCTGCTGGAGATCCTGGCGTGCCCCGACGACAAGGGGCCGCTCTACTACTTCGAGGCCGATGGATTCCTGCTCTGCCCCGCCTGCCGTCGGCGCTACGAGGTGCGAGACGACATCCCGGTGATGCTCGTCGACGACGCCCAGGTGCTGAGCGAGGACGAGGCGGCGACCCTCGTCGAACGAGCGCAGCACGAGGGCGTCACGCCGACGTTCGAGGCGCCGTGAGCAGCGCCGTCGACACGCTCGCGTTCGGCGACGCCGTCGAGGGGCTCCCCGAGCAGCTCGCCGACGCCCACCGACTCGCCGGGTCGATCGACCCCTCCTCGTTTCCGACCGCCGACGACGTCGACCACGTCGTCGTCCTCGGGATGGGCGGTTCGGGGATCTCGGGCGACGTGCTGGCGGCCGTCGGCAACGACACGCTCCCGGTCCCGGTGACCGTCGTGAAGCAGTACGGCGTTCCCGCGTTCGTCGGGCCGCGCACCCTGGCCTTCGCCGTCTCGTACTCCGGCACCACCGAGGAGACGGTCTCGATGGCGCGCCAGGCCGCCGAGCGGGGTGCCCGGCTGGTCGCCGTGTCGACGGGCGGGACGCTCGCCGAAATCGCCGGTGATTCCGGTGGCCTGCACGTGCCGTGTCCCGAGGGTTACCTCCCGCGTGCTGCGCTCGGTGCCCTCGTGGCCCCGCTGTTCGTCACCCTCTTTCGAGCCGGGCTGCTCCCCGATGCCCACACGTGGCTGCAGCAGGCCGAGAAGCAGCTGGCGGCTCGCCGTGACGAATGCGCTCGTGGCGTGGAGGGGACGGCGAACCCGGCACGCGAGCTCGCCCGCAAGATCGGCCGGACCATCCCGCTCGTGTACGGCGGCGGGCTGATCGGCGCCACCGCCGCCCTGCGTTGGAAGGGCGACGTCAACGAGAACGCGAAGGCGCCGGCCTACTGGAACGCGTATCCCGAGCTCGACCACAACGAGATCTGCGCCTGGGGCCAGCACGGTGACGTGACGCGGCAGGTGATCAGCCTGGTGGAACTCCGCCACGGCTTCGAGCACCGGCAGGTGGAGCGGCGCTTCGACATCACGCGTGCGATCATCGAGGAGGCGCTCGTACAGGTCCTGACCGTCGAGGCGAAGGGGGAAGGTCCGCTCGCCCAGCTCCTCGACCTGATGTACGTCGGTGACTGGACGAGCCTCTACATGGCCTACGACGCTGGCGTCGATCCGGGACCGATCGACGCCATCTTTCACTTGAAGGACGAACTGTCCCGCAGCTGACCCGAGGGGGAGCAGTGGAATACGACATCTCGACGATCGAACTGGCCGAGGCCGGCCTGCGCCGCATCACGTGGGCCGACCGCACCATGCCGGTGCTGGCGTCGATCCGCGAGCGGTTCAAGAAGGAGCGCCCCCTCGAGGGTGTGCGGATCGCCGCCTGCCTCCACGTCACGACGGAGACGGCGAACCTCGCCCGCACGCTCCAGGCCGGCGGCGCCCAGGTCGTCCTGTGCGCGTCGAACCCCCTCTCGACCCAGGACGACACGGCGGCGGCCCTGGTGAAGCACTTCGAAATCCCTGTGTACGCCATCAAGGGGATCGACACGGCGGGCTACTACCGCCATCTCGACGCCGCTCTCGACCTGCGGCCCAACCTCACGATGGACGACGGCTGCGACCTGGTGTCGCGCCTCCACCAGGAGCGGCCCGACCAGATCGAGGACGTGATCGGGGGGACGGAAGAGACGACCACCGGCGTCATCCGCCTGCGGGCGATGGAGGCCGACGGGGCGTTGCGGTACCCGATCGTGGCCGTGAACGACGCCGACACGAAGCACCTGTTCGACAACCGCTACGGGACCGGTCAGTCGACGATCGACGGCATCGTGCGGGCGACGAACATCCTCCTCGCGGGGAAGGTCTTCGTCGTGGCGGGGTACGGCTACTGCGGCCGGGGTCTCGCCATGCGGGCGCGTGGCATGGGCTGCCGGGTCGTGGTGACCGAGATCGACCCGCTCCGGGCGCTCGAGGCCGTCATGGACGGCTACGAGGTGATGCCGATGGGCGAGGCGGCGCGTATCGGTGACGTCTTCGTGACGGTGACCGGCGACCGCGACGTCCTGGCCCGTGAGCACTTCGAGGTGATGAAGGACGGCGCCATCCTCGCCAACTCCGGTCACTTCGACATCGAGATCAACCTCGAGTCGCTGGCGGAGATGGCGACGAGCCGTCAGGAGGCGCGCCTCTACGTCGAGGAGTTCCGCCTGGAGGACGGTCGCAACATCTACGTGGTCGGCGAGGGGCGTCTCGTGAATCTCGCGGCTGCCGAGGGACACCCGGCAGCGGTCATGGACATGAGCTTTGCCAACCAGGCGCTGGCGTCCGAGTGGGTCGTGAAGAACGCCTCGTCGCTGGAATCGAAGGTCTACGGCGTGCCGCGCGACATCGACGAGGAGGTGGCGCGGCTCAAGCTGGAGGCGATGGACATCTCCATCGACACCCTCACCGCCGCCCAGGAGGCGTACCTCAACTCCTGGACCGTCGGCACCTGATCCCTGCCCAGCGCGCGATGCTGGCGGGGTGATCCCGCCGACGATCGAGTGGTGTGACGGCGCCGTCCGGCTGATCGACCAACGTCGGTTGCCGGCCGCCCTCGACATCTTGACGTGCCGGAAGGTCGACGAACTCTGCGACGCCATCCGGACGATGGCGGTGCGAGGGGCGCCGGCGCTCGGTGCGGCGGGAGCGTTCGGGGTGGCCTTGGCGGCGGCGCGGTCGGAGGCCGAGACCGTCGACGAACTCCTCGGTGACGTGGGCGACGCCGGCGGTCGCCTGGTGGCGACGCGGCCCACCGCCGTCAACCTCGCGTGGGGAATCGGGCGGGCGATGGAGGCCGTGAACGACGTCGCGGTGCGGGCGTCCGACAGCCCCGCGGATCTCGAACGCGTCCGGGTGGCAGCGCTCGACGCCGCCGAGGCGGTGGCGCGGGCGGACGTCCACTGCAACGAGGCGATCGGGGGGCACGGCGCCGCCTTGCTCGACGACGGCGCCCGCGTGCTGACGCACTGCAATGCCGGATCGCTCGCATGTGTGGGCTACGGAACCGCGCTCGGCGTCGTCCGGCGGGCGCACGACGACGGCAAGGGTGTGTCGGTGTGGGTGGGGGAGACCCGCCCGGCGCTCCAGGGTGCCCGGCTGACGTCCTGGGAGTGCCAGCAGCTGGGGATCCCCGCCACCCTCGTCACCGACACGGCGGTGGGGTCGCTGATGGCGGGGGGCCGGGTCGACGCCGTCGTGGTGGGCGCCGATCGCATCGCGGCGAACGGCGACGTCGCGAACAAGATCGGGACCTACACGTTGGCCGTCCTTGCGTATCACCATGGCGTCCCGTTCTACGTCGCGGCGCCGACCTCGACGATCGATGCCGCGTCGCCCGACGGGGCGAGCATTCCCGTGGAGGAGCGCGACCCCGACGAGGTGACGTCGTTCGCGGGCGTAACGGTGGCACCGGAAGGGGTGGACGTGCGCAACCCGGCGTTCGACGTGACCCCGGCCCGGTTGGTGACGGCGATCATCACCGAACACGGCGTCCACCACCCTCCCTTCACCTTCCACCCCTGACCCCGCCCCGTTCTTGGCCCTTTGTGCAGGGCTATGCGCGTCGCCCGTGAACAACGCGACCACTCATCGAACTT
>DATLFW010000099.1:0-12666 GCA_035540775.1 Acidimicrobiia bacterium | reverse complement strand
GCGGTGGTCGCCGGAGCGGTGGTGGGCGGGGCGGTCGTCTCGGTGCCCGCCGGGCGGGAAGGCGAAGCCTCGTCGGACGCTGTGCGGCTCCCGCCGTTGTCGGAGGCGCTGGAGTCGCCTGTTCGCGGACTGGGGGTGGTCGAACGTGACTCCGACGGCTGGTCGTGCTCGTCGGTTGCGGCGGATCGTCCGGCGGCGACGACCGCCTCCGCCGGAACCTGCTCGACGGAGCCCTCGACCCGGGCGCCGAAGGCCGCCACGCCGAGGACGACCACCAGCGCTACGACCGCTGCACCGGTGAGGCGGGGCACGATCACGGCGGAACGCCGTGAGACACGGGCGGGTCGCGTGCCCGGCCAGAACGCCCACTCGCCGAGGAGGATCGTGGCGGCGGGGACGAGGAGAGGGCGGACGACGAACGTGTCGATCAGGACCCCGACCGTCACGGCGAAGCCGATCTGGCGCAGGTTGGGGAGCGGGGCGACGAGGAGGGCGGCGAAGGTACCCGCGAGGATGATGCCCGCCGACGTAATGACCTGACCGGTGAGGACGAGGCCTCGGAGTGCGGCTCGGGGCACGTCGTGGCCGGCGTCGACCTCCTCCCGGATGCGGGACGTGATGAAGATGTTGTAGTCGGCCCCGAGGGCGACGAGGATCACGAACAGGAACGGCGGGAGCCAGAACATGATGCCGTCGCTGCCGAAGACGCCCTGGAAGACGGCGACGGTGAGGCCCAAGGTGCCGAAGTACGACAACAGCACGGTTGCAAGCAGGTAGAAGGGGGCGACCAGCGAACGCAGGAGCAGGGCGAGGACGACGAAGACACCGGCGACGAGGTAGGCGGTGATCCGGCGGAAGTCGGCCTGGCCGAGGGTTTCCATGTCGGCGAAGAACGACGTCGGACCGCCGACCGCGAGGTCGGCCCCCGACAGCTCGCTCCCTGCCAGCGACGCAGCGGCCAAGTCGTCGATGCCGCGGAACGTCTCCAGCGCCGAGCGCTCGTACGGGTTGCCCTCCAAGGCGACGACGAGACGAGTCGAGGTGCCGTCACGTCCGACGAATGGCCCCGAGAGGCGCTCGAGGATCTGGGGGTACGCGGTCAGGACGTCGCCGGTGAAGCGGAGCCCCTCGGGTGACGCCATGGCGGCGACGAGCGGGCTCACGTCGACCTGGTTGGGGTCGATCCCGAACGATGCCGGGTCGGCCGCGAGTCCTCCAGTGGCAGCGAGCTCGTCGACGAGACCCTGCGTGAGGGGCGCCCCGGCCGGCTGGGTGATGGAGCGCACTTCTGCGATGCCGTCCATGGCTCGCAGCTCGTCGGTGAGTGCGTCGATCGAAGCGATCTTGCCCTTCTCCACGATGGGGCTGTCGTCCGAGACGAGGACCATGACCGGGGAGAGACGGCCGCCGGGGAAGTGCTCCTCGAGTACGTCGAACCCCCGCCGGGCGTCGGCCGACGCGGGAAGGTCGGAGAGCATGTCGTACGACTGGTGCATCCATGCCAGGCCCGCCGACGGCAAGAGGAGGAGGATCACCCCGCCGAGGAGCACCTCGCGCGGTCGGCCCTCGACGATCGACGCCATCCGCAGCCACCGCGGCGACGCTCCCTCGGCAGGCTGGCGGCGGATGCCGTCCAACCGGTTGGGCCAGAACGAGAACCGCCCGGAAACCCGGAGCAACGCCGGGGTGAGGGTGAGGCCTGCGACGAGGGTGATGAAGATGGCGATGCCGATGGCGGGCCCGAACGTCCGGTACATCCCGAACTTGGCGCCGAGCTGGGAGAGGAATCCGACGACCACGGTGGCGGCCGACGCGGCGATGACCGCACCCATCACCGCCATCGTCCGCCGCAGCGTCGCCGGTACAGCGTCGCCCCGACGGAGTTCCTCGCGATAGCGGGACACGATGAAGAGGCAGTAGTCCGTCCCTGCCCCGAAGATCATCACGACCATGAACGTCTCGACCATGCTCGCCACCGTGAAGCCGGCCTCGGCCATGAAGGCGATGGCGCCGCGGGCGACGAGGAAGGCGATCCCGATGGTGAGCAGCGGGACGAGTGGCGCGACCACCGAGCGGTAGACGGCGACGAGGATCAACAGTACGAGCAACACCGTCGCGAGGGCCGTGCGGTCGAACGACTCGACGAGGGCCTCGGCCTGGTCGGCAGCGAGCCCGCCGAGGCCCGTCACGTGGTGCTCGAGACCAGCAGGGGCGGCGACGTCGAGGAACTTTCGAAGTTCGGTGATGGCGTCGGTGGCCGGCTGACTGAAGGGAGCCCGGTTCATGCTCAGGACGACGAGTTCCGCCTCGCCGTCGACCGACCTGAGGAGCGGCGCAAGATCAGGGTTCGTGACACTCGACTGGACGCCGCCGAACGCCCCCTGTGACTCCTGGAGGGCGTGACGCGCCAACCGCTCCACGAACACACGGTCCGGCTCGGTGAGGCCGTCGGGCCGGGACAGCACCACGACCGCCGACTCCCGAGTCGGATCCTCCGGGAACTGCTCGTGGAGCATCGTGTCGGCCCGGAACGACGCAGAGTCCTTCGGGAGGAAGTCGGCCAGATCCTGAGACCCGACTTCGCTGAGCGACGGTGCGGTCAGCGTGAGCGCCACCGCCACCAGCAACCACCCCGGGATGAGCCAGCGAGCGTGGCGTTCCGAGAAGACCGACAACCTGGCGAAGAACCTCACGAGACGGCGAGGCCTTCCCGCACGAGTGCCACGACGGTCCGAGCGACGCGATCGACGTCGATTCCGCCGGTCAGCACGAGGCTGTGGAGCCCCGTCATCGTGACCGCCCCGAAGACCGCCGACGCCGCCGTCTCCTCGTCGACCTTGCGGAGCGAGCCGTCGGCTCGTCCGTCGGCCAGCAGTTTCTGCACAGGCTCGTGGAACGCCGCCGAGACGGCGGCTGCAATGTCGGGCATACGCCCCACCCGACCGAGCTCCGCCAAGAGCACCTGACACTCGACGGGATGGGCCGCCATCACTTCCAGCTGGGCTCGCACGGCTCCGGTCAGCCGGTCCAGGGCCGTCCCCCGCTGGTCGAGCGCTTCACCCACGGCGGCAGCAAGCGCGTCGAGCAAGTCGGAGAGCAGCGCGACCAGCAACGCCTCCTTGCCCTCGAAGTGGTAGTAGAGGGTCGCCTTCGGGACCCCCGTGATCTCCACCACGTCCTCCATCCGAGTCGCCTCAAACCCACGCTCGGCGAACAGCTCCGCCGCCTTCGGCAACTTCTCCGAGATCGACGCCGGCAGCGGACGCGCCATCGTCAACGTCCCTTCACCTGGTAGCGATCCGGCCGCCCAGCCTCGCGTTCAACCACGCCCTCCTCGACGAGCAGGTCCAGATGCCCCACGGCCTCGGAGACCCCCAGCAACATCCCGAAGTCGCGGAGATCCGGGAACAACACGATCGCGATTTCGTAGGCGGACGGCCGCCCCAGGTTCCCGACGACCGCCAGGATCTCCTGGGCGCGCTCCACGTGGTGGGCTCGCACGGCGGCCGCCAGGGCGGGCGTCCCGGTGAAGGCGGGGCCGTGGCCGGGAAGCGCCACGCCTGGATCGAGGGCCACGAACCGGTCAAGGGTCGCAAGGTACTCGACGAGGCTCTGCCGGCGGCCGAGCGCGCACTGCGGGTCCGGCTCCATCACGGGATTGGGAGTGATCTGGGGCAGGAGATGGTCGCCCGACAGCAACACCCCGTCCAACGGGTCGAACAGCGACAGGTGCCCCTTGGAATGCCCCGGTGTCACGTGGGCCTTCCATTCACGGCCTCCGAGGACCAGCACCTCGCCGTCCTCCACGGCATCGATCGGCGATGCGCCGAAGGGGTGCACCATCTCGAAGACGGCGGCGTAGACGTTCGGGACGTTGGCGAATGCCTCGCTCGGAACGCCCAGGCGCTCCACTGCTGCATACATGGCGTCGTGCATCCAGCCCTCGACCAGCTTCTCGATCTCGGGGGCGCCAGTGAGGATGCGGGCATCGGCCTGTTCGGCGACCCACGCCGCCATGCCGAAGTGGTCGGGATGGGCATGGGTCACGACCACCCGCTCGACATCGCCCAGGCCGAGCCCGGCCCGGGCCAGCAACTCCGTCAGCCGCTGGACGCTGTCCGCGTAGAGGAGCCCCGGGTCGACCACGGTGACCGGGTCTCCCGGCAACACGTAGCAGTTGACAGGACCGACCGGGAACGGCGTCTCCAAGGAGACGTGCAGCACGAACTCCGGAATGGAGTCGACGATCGGAGCGAGAGTAGCGGCCCGGCGCATCATCGCTAGTTTGGACTGTGAGTCCAAACACCGTCCAGTTCGACGCGCCTTCGGGCGTCGACGCCGCCGTGCGTGTGCGGGGGCACCAGGTCCAAGCGGGTCGCGGGGCAGTCAGCATGCCGCGTCGGCTGCGCCCGTGCCCTACGTGAGCCTGCGGTCTGCGTCGGAAGCGAAGTTCTTGGGGTCGACACTAATGAACAGGGCTTCTGCCTCCACGAACACACGGTGCGCGCACCGGCCCTCTGCGGTGATCGTGAGCTTCCGACCACTGCGGCGGCTCAAACGGGCGCGGAAGGTCAGCTCCTCGCCCAGTGCCGCCGGGGCTCGATAGGTCAACGACAACCGCGCCGTGAAAGCGGGTTCCCCGATGATGGGAAGGAGCCCGCCCATCGTTTCGTCGACGATCGCCGCCACGATCCCCCCGTGGCCGCGGCCCGGCGCACCCTCGAAGGCGGCGCCGAGCTGTCCGACGGCGACGACCTCGTCGCCGTCGCGATACAGCGTCACCGCAGTGCCGAGCGGGTTGGCGGCGCCCGACACGAACGACTCCGCGAACAGCTCGATCGTCTCCCCGTCTTCAATGCTCGACGAGAGCTGACCGGACTCCACGGCTTCGCGAAAGCGCGGATGGTGACCGAGCTCGGCAACGCGAGAGCGCCGGGCGAAGGTCTCGATCTCCTCGGCGGCGGCGTCCATCAACGACGCCACATGCTCGGCCGCCCGCGCATCCACGTCGTGCCCGACGAGCGCGTGACCCAGGCGACGGACGGCCGCTGCTGCTCTCAGCCGTCCGGTGAGGACCGGGTCGTCGGCGTCGACGGAGCAGGACCGATCGGGTTCAACCACGACCTGAAACCCTACGAACCTTGGTTGCTCAAAGCAAGTTCATCTGCGTACCATACGAGGCGATGTCAGTTGGCGCGGGGCCCGTGATGCAAGACCTGGAGCGGCTCGACCACGTCCTCACTCGCCTGGTACGGCTGGCGAGGCTGCCCAGGGTGCACGAGCGGCTGGTGGAGCGAGCCGGGGTGGCGATCGAGCCCTCCGCGTACGCGATCCTGTCGCGGATCGAGGAGCACGAACCCGTCCGGTTGACCGACTTGGCCCAGGAGCTGAGCGTCGAGATCTCGACGGCCAGCCGCCAAGTCAGCCAGCTCGAACGATCCGATCTTCTCGATCGTCGACCCGACCCCACAGACGGCCGGTCGTCCATGTTGACCCTGTCGCCAGATGGACGGCGGGTTTTGGCTCGGGTCCGTGAGGCCCGCACCTCGGCCCTCCACGAGATCCTCTCCGGCTGGAGCCGCGACGATCGGGTACGCCTCGCCGGACTTCTTGATCGTCTCGTGGCGGACATCACGGCGTTCGTGGAGGAGGTGTGAGCACGCCGACTGCAAGCGTCGGCCTCTCCCACCGCCAGATCCTGGTGGTGTTCAGCGGGTTGATGCTCGGAATGCTGCTCGCCGCCTTGGATCAGACGATCGTGGCCACCGCACTGCCGACCATCGTCGGCGACCTCGGTGGCCTGGACCAGCTCTCGTGGGTGGTGACCGCCTACCTGCTCACCACCACAGCGACCACCCCCCTGTACGGGAAGATCAGCGACCTGTACGGGCGCAAGCTCGTGTTCCAGGCCGCCATCGTCATCTTCCTCGCCGGATCAGTGCTCTCCGGTGTGGCGCAGAGTATGGGGCAGCTCATTGCATTCCGGGCCGTGCAGGGCGCGGGTGCCGGAGGCCTCATGGTCCTCGCCATGGCCATCATCGGCGACATCCTCTCCCCCCGAGAGCGAGGCCGCTACCAGGGCTACCTGGGCGCCGTGTTCGCCCTGGCGAGTATCGGCGGCCCGCTGCTCGGCGGGCTCTTCACCGACCACCTGTCCTGGCGGTGGGTGTTCTACATCAATCTTCCCATCGGCATCGTGGCCCTCGTCGTCACCAGCGCCGTCCTCGACCTGCCCTTCGAACGGACCCCGCACCGGGTCGACTACCGCGGCGCCGCCCTCCTCATCGGCTCGGTCACCTCCTTGCTGCTCGTCACCGTGTGGGGAGGCACCGAGTACGCCTGGGGCTCCCCGGTCATCGTCGGCCTCGCCGTCGCCGGCATCGTCCTCGGCGTGGCGTTCGCCTTCCAAGAGCATCGAGCCGTCGAGCCGATCCTCCCGCTCCGCCTGTTCGGTAACGGCGTGTTCAATGTCACCGGAGCCGCCGGCTTCCTCCTCGGCGTCGCCATGTTCGGCACGATCGTGTTCCTCCCGCTCTTCCTCCAGGTCGTCACCGGTGTGAGCGCCACCAACTCGGGACTGCTGCTCGTGCCCCTCATGTTCGGCGTCATCACCTCGTCGATCCTTTCGGGACGGCTCATCACCCGCACCGGCCGGTACAAGCGGTTCCCGATCGCCGGCACCATCCTCATCACGGTCGGCCTGTGGCTCTTCTCCACCATGGACGCCACCACCAGTCGCCCCACCGTCTTCGCCTACATGGTCGTGGTGGGCCTCGGTTTCGGGCTCATCATGCAGGTCCTCGTCCTCGCCGTGCAGAACGCCGTCGAACAGCGCGACCTCGGAACCGCCACCTCGGCCGCCAACTTCTTCCGCCAGTTGGGCGGTTCGTTCGGCGTCGCCATCTTCGGCGCCATCTTCAACAACGCGCTCGGCGAACGCCTCATCGCGCTCGCCCCCGTCACCGGGGGGATCGACGCCTCCGTGGTCCAGAACAGCCCTGAACAGATCCGCGCCCTTCCCTCTTCGACACAGGCCGCGCTCGTCGACGCGTTCTCCGGAGCCCTGCACACCGTCTTCCTGTGGGCCGTCCCCATCGGCGTGGTCGCCTTCCTCGCGGTCTTGCTACTCCAGGAGTTGCCCCTCCGGGAACACGCATACGTCGGCGGCTCACTCGAGGGCGCCGGCGAAGAACTCGCCGTGACCTTCGAACCGGTCAGCGACCCCGAGCACCCCATCGTCCTCTCCGACGGCCACGAGGCCGGAGGCCTGCTGAGCGACGACCATCCAGACGTCGATACGCCCTCGGGCTGACGGCGTTGCAGAACACGTACTGATCCTGGGCGTCGCAGGTCGCTGACCGCTCGCCGCGCACGCAACGCAGCCGCGCCGGGCCCGGTTGGCCGCTCCGCTTGAACAGTTCGGACATTTGGCGTTATGTTTGTCTCCGCGACAACGACGAGCGCGGCGACCGTCGGAATGGGAGCGAGGAAGCGTGGCAGGCGCGATCGAATCCGAGCCCGCAGAAGATCCCTTTGCGTCCTTCACGGATTTCGTCGGCGGTGACATCCGCGACCCCTACCGGGACATCTTTCTCGAGAAGCGGCGCCGAGACCCGGTGTGGAAGGGCGACCTCGTGCTGGGCGGTGCCGAAATCCCCGGCGTCGACGCCGCGGAGCAGTACACCGTGTTCCGCTTCGACGATTGCGAGCGCGTCCTCAAGGATCCCGGTGCGTTCACGTCCACGTTCTACGACGACACCATCGGCTTGGTCATGGGGCGCACGATGCTCGGGATGGACGATCCCGAGCATCGGCGCCATCGGTCATTGGTCGCCCACGCCTTCCGGCAGAAGGCGCTTGCTCGATGGGAGAACGAACTCATCGGCTCGGTCGTTCACGAGCTCATCGACGGCTTCGCAGGACGCGAGCGGGCCGAACTCGTCCAAGAGCTGACCTTCCGTTTCCCGGTCCGGGTCATCGCTCGGCTGCTCGGCCTCCCCGAGGAGGACTTCGCCCAGTTCCAGCGATGGTCCGTCGAGTTGATCGGCTTGGCCGCCGACTTCGAGCGCGGTATCGCAGCATCGCAGGCGCTCCGGGACTATTTCGCCGGCGTCGTCGACGACCGCCGCCGCGACCCGCGCGACGACGTCATCAGCGACCTGGTGACCGCCGAGGTGGACGGAGAACGGCTCGACGACGAGGCGATCTACTCGTTCCTCCGCCTGCTCCTGCCGGCGGGCGCCGAGACGACGTTCCGGTCCTCGGGGAACCTGCTCATGCTGCTGCTGACGCATCCCGACCAGCTGGAGGCGGTCCGCGACGACCGTTCTCTCATCCCCCAGACGGTCGAGGAGGGCCTCCGCTGCGAGCCACCGCTCCTCATCATCGCCCGCTCCACCACCCGTGACACCGAGCTTCGTGGCGTGACCATCCCGGAAGGGGCGGGGGTCGGGGTGTGCATCGGGTCGGCCAACCACGACGAAGAGCGCTGGCAAGACCCCGAGCGCTTCGACATCTTCCGCGAACCGCAGCAACACCTCGCGTTCGCCATGGGCCCCCACATGTGCCTCGGAATGCACCTGGCCCGGATCGAGACCCGGGTCTTGCTCGACGCCGTCCTCGACCGCCTCCCGAACCTCCGCCTCGACCCCGACGCCGACGACCCCCACGTTCGGGGCCTCATCTTCAGGTCGCCGAACCAGGTGCCGGTCGTGTTCGATCCAGCGTAGGCACCGTCCGAGGCCGAGCGAGGAGCGAAGCGATGGGCGAGCTGTACGACCCGTTCTCACCTCAGGTCCACGAGGATCCGTACCCCATCTATCGCGCGCTGCGCGACGAGTACCCGCTCTACCGCAACGGGCAGCACGGCTACTGGGTCCTGAGCCGTTTCGACGACGTGTGGGACACGGTGCACGACCCCGCCACGTACTCGTCGGCCCAGGGGATCTTCCCGACGCAGCGCGACGTGGCGACCGAGGTGCTGCTCCCCATGATCATCATGATGGACCCTCCCCGTCACGACGAACTCCGGGGTCTGGTCAGCCGGGCGTTCACGCCCCGTCGGATCTCGACGATGGAGGACACGATCCGGGAAGTCGCGGTCGAGTGCACGAAGGAGCTGGTGGAGCACGGGGGCGGCGACGCCGTGGAAACGCTCGCCGCCCCGCTGCCCACCATCGTGATCGCCGAGCTCCTCGGGGTCGGACGAGCGGACCAGGCCGACTTCAGGCGGTGGTCCGACGCCCTGGTCCGCGGGACGCCCGACGACAAGGCGACCTTCCACGCGGCCCTCGGCGCGGCCACCGCGCTCTACGACTACTTCGCTCACGTGACCGCCGACCGCCGGCGCCGGCCGCGCGACGATCTCGTGACGGCGCTGGTGGAGGCGCAAGACGGCGACCGGATGCTCAGCGACGAGGAGCTCCTGGGGTTCTGCTTCCTCCTCCTCGTGGCGGGCAACGAGACCACCACGAACCTCATCACCAATGGCCTCGCCGCCCTGGCTGCCCATCCCGAGCAGCGGGTCACGGTCGCATCCGATCGCTCGCTCGTAGCGGCCGCTGTGGAGGAGACGCTCCGCTACGACGCACCGGTGCAGGGGCTGGCTCGAACCCTCACCCGCAACGTCGAGGCGTACGGCACCACCATGGCCGCCGGCGACCGGCTGCTCATCCTGTTCGGCTCGGCCAACCGTGACGACCGGGAGTTCGACGACGCTGACCGCTTCGACGTCACCCGGCGGATCGATCGCCATCTTGCGTTCGGGCACGGCATCCACTACTGCCTCGGGGCGGCGCTCGCCCGACTCGAAGCTCGCATCGCCCTGGACGAGTTGCTCGCGCGCGCTCCCGACTACGAGATCGACGACGACGCTGCGGAGCGGCTGCGCTCGGGTCCCGTGCGCGGGTTCGAGCGGCTTCCCTTGGCCGTCAACGCGCAAGTGTGATCGGGGGTGAGGTTCCCTGCCCGGGCGGGGGCGAGCCCGGGCAGGGTGAGCGCCGCAACGCGACTGTGCTCCACACGGAACCGGCCGCCCACGCCGCGACGCAGGGCGGACCCTCGCAGCGCTCGCTCACCACGAGGGTCAGAAGCGGCCGTGCCCGCCTGCGGCGTGCGACGGTCACCGCCGGTCGACGTCGCCGACTCGGCCCATGCCGTCAGGTGGTGACCCCCCTCCGACCGCCCCGAGTAAGTCGACGAACGCCCGGAGGGTGCGGGCATCTGTCTCGGGCGCGTCGCCGGGCACGAGAAAGTCGAAGACCAGGACTCTGAGGAGCAGCTCCGCTGCCTCGACCGAGGTGATCGCGCCCGATCGCACCGGCCGCGACGCCTCGAGCACGGGGCGCAGCGACCGCAGCGTGGCCCGGCGCAGGCCGGGAAGCTGCTCACGCAGGAACTGCAACACGAACCGCGGCTCACTCTCCAGCAACCGTTCGAGAGCCGGGTGCTCGCGTAGATACGAAACGGCGTAGTCGATCGTCGCATGAAGCTGGGGCATCCCCTCTCGGGCGTCGGCCAGGGCCTTCCCGAGCCCCGTCTCGAAGCGGCGCTGCTCGTAGCGGGCCAGGGCCTCGAGCAACTCCTCCTTGCTCGAGAAGTACCGGTATAGGGTCCCCCGCGACACCCCCGCACTCTCGCTGATGTCGCTCATTCCCAGCTTGCGGACCCCGTGCCGGCCGAGCGCACGCAACGCACCCTCCAGGATCCGGTCACTCGTCTCGACCCGCGCGCCGTCGCTCACGTGCTCGACGGTATCGTGGAACCTCTCCGGGCCGGAGCACTCACGGCACCACGGCCGCTTCCCACGAACGGCGGCGGGATTCCAACCCGCCCCACCGTGCTCGTCGAGGCTGGCCCGGGGCGACGCGGACCGGACGGAATGGTGCACGAAGTGGACCGGAGAGCCGCCGCGGGGGCGGCCCACGGCGCCTCACCGCCGTTCCCCGAGGAAGTGCTCGAACGCGAGCGTGTCCGATCGGTCCAGGACGGGCACTCCCACCCCGGCGCGTCGCGAACAGACGGTCGGTCGTCGCAGGCCACACCCGGGGAGCCCAGATCGTCATGGGCGCCGGCCACAAGCTCGGCGATCGGGAGTGCCGGCCGCCTGACGCTTGCGACTCGTGGCTAGCGCCGAACCGACCGGTTCCGCCGGGGCGTATCGGCGCGGCGGCGCCCGCTGCTTCGAGGTTTGACGGCTCTTGCTCCCGAGCGTGCGACAGCCGATTCGTCGGTTCCGAGATAGGACTCGACCACCCGGGGGTCCTCAAGCACGTCGGCGGGAGCGCCCTCGGCGATCACCCGGCCGAGTTCGAGGCAGTACATCCGGTCGCAGAGGCCCGACAGCAGGGGCATGTCGTGTTCGATCACCATGATCGAGCAGCCGGTGAGTTCCTGCACCCGCCGAAGCATCGGTGCGAGCGCCTCGGTTTCCCTCTGGGCAACTCCGCCGGACGGTTCGTCGAGGAGCAGGACGTCGGGATCCTGGGCGAGCATGCAGGCCAGCTCCACGATTCGGCGAGTGCCGGTCGAGAGCTCGCCGACGAACTTGTCGCGGAATGCCTGCAGTCCCACCAGATCGATGAGCTCGTCGACGCGCCGTTGCGCCGAGCGCTCGGATTGGTACGAGGCGGGGAGCTGGAGGGCGGCCGCGAAGATGTCCCGGTTCACCAGATGACGCTCGAGGGCGACGGCGATCGTCTCGGCGGTGGTCAGACCCGGGAAGAGACGGGCTTCCTGGAAGGACCGCCCCATCCGGGCCAGCGCTCGCTCGTGAGGCGCCCAGTGGGCGACGTCGCGGCCCCGCAGACGGATCCGGCCGGCGTCGATCGAGTGAAAGCCGGAGATGCAGTCGAACAGCGTGGTCTTTCCGGCCCCGTTCTGACCGATGAGGCCCAGGATCTCTCCTTCCCTCAGGTGCAGGTCGACGCCGTCGACCGCCCGGACGCCCCCGAACCGCTTCACGACGCCCTCGCACTCCAGGATCCGGGGGGCGTCGGGCCCGGGAGCCCTCCGGGTGGCCGGGGCCCGCCGGCGCTTCCGAGAACCGACGCCGCCGGGCTCTGCCGAACCAGCCGGCGCGGCGGCGGCGCCGGCGATGAAGACCGACCGGAGGATGTCGGGCCGTTCGAGGAGATCGCGGGTGGGTCCCTCGAAGCGGACCTCGCCCTTCTCCATGAAGACGGCCCGCTCAGCGAGGTTGAGGGCAACGTTCACCGACTGCTCGACGATGATCATGGTGACGCCCGCCTCGTGGATGCGTCGCACCACGTCGATGAGCTGGCCCACCACGGTGGGAGCCAGTCCGAGGCTCAGCTCGTCGATCATGAGGAGCTGCGGGTCGTTCATGAGCGCCATGGCCAGGGTGAGCATCTGCTGCTCACCGCCCGACATGTTCCCGGCCATCTCGCGGTAGCGCTCGCCGAGGATCGGGAACAGCTCGAGGACGCGCTGGAGTTGCTCCTCTCCCCGCGCCTTGTCGTCTCGGAAGAGCCACTGGGCCAAGCGGAGATTGTTCTCGACCGTCAGGGTCGGGAAGATTCCCTTGCCACCCGGCATCTGCATGAGGCCTTTCGAGGCCACGACCTCAGGCGCCGTCCCCGTGATCTCCTCCCCCCCGAAGCGGGGGCGGGTCGAGTTCGGGGGGGAGGAGATCACGGGGACGGCGCC
>DATLFW010000098.1:0-3882 GCA_035540775.1 Acidimicrobiia bacterium | reverse complement strand
CCCGCTGCTGCTCGCCGCCCGACAGTTCGTGCGGGAAGCGGTGCGCCTTCTCGGCCAGGCCGACGAGCTCCAGGATCTGGGGCACCTGCTTCTCGACGACGTGCCCGGGTCGGCCGATGACCTCGAGGGCGAAGGCGACGTTCTCGTAGACCGTCTTGCCGGGCAGCAGCTTGAAGTCCTGGAAGATCGTCCCGATGTTGCGCCGGAGGTACGGCACCTTCCACGACGACATCGAGGCGACGTCACGGCCGGCCACCAGAATGCGACCCGAGTCGGGCAGCTCCTCGCGCAGGCACAGCCGGAGGAAGGTCGACTTCCCGGAGCCCGACGGGCCGACCAGGAAGACGAATTCCCCCTTCTTGATCTCGACGTTGGCCTCACGGAGTGCGAGGACCTCGCCCTTGTACGTCTTGGTGACGTTCTCGAAGGTGATCATGAAGCGTTCGAGAGGGTACCAGCAGGGGTCGGCGCAGCGGTGGCACGTGGAGCGCCTCTCACTGCCGCCGCCGCCAGTGCAGGTACGCCTCGATGAACGGCTCGACGTCGCCGTCGAGGACGGCGTCGACATTGCCCGTTTCGTGCTCGGTGCGGAGGTCCTTCACGAGGCGGTAGGGGGCCAGGACGTACGAGCGGATCTGGTTCCCCCAGGCGACCTCGGTCTTCTCCCCCGCTAGTTCCTCGATCTCCTTGCGCCGCTCCTCGCGGGCACGGTCGGCGAGGCGGGCGGCGAGGATCTTCATGGCCCGGTCACGGTTCTGGTGCTGCGAGCGCTCGGCCTGGCAGGCCACCACGATCCCGGTCGGCAGGTGGGTGATGCGCACCGCGGAGTCGGTCACGTTGACGTGCTGGCCCCCGGCCCCCGATGACCGGAACGTGTCGACGCGCAGGTCGCCCGGGTCGATCTCGATCTCCTCCTCGGCTTCTTCGATCGCCGGCACGCAGTCGAAGGAGGCGAAGGCGGTGTGGCGGCGGGCCTGGGCGTCGAACGGCGAGATGCGAACCAGCCGGTGGACGCCCCGCTCGGCCTGGAGGAGTCCGAAGGCGTACCGCCCCGACACCGTGAAGGTGGCCGACGAGATGCCGGCCTCCTCCCCCGGCTGCACCTCGTCGATCTCGACCGAGAAGCCACGGTCATCGGCCCAGCGCGTGTACATCCGCAGCAGCATCTGGGCCCAGTCCTGGGCGTCGGTGCCGCCCGCCCCGGAGTGGATGGTGCAGATGGCGTCGCGCTCGTCGTACTCGCCGGCGAACAGCGCCCGCAGCTCGAGGGCGTCGAGGTCGCGTTCGAGCCGCCCGATCGCCTCGGCGATCTCGGCCTCGAGCGACTCGTCTCCCTCCTCCTTCGCCAGCTCCCACAACGTCTCGGCGTCGGACTGTTCCCGGGCGAGGCGCTCGACCAGCTCGACGTCCTCGTTCACGCGAGCCAGCTCCGTGGTGACCTTCCGGGCGTGCTCCGGGTCGTCCCAGAGATCGGGTCGGCTCGCCTCCGCCTCCAGCTCGGTCAGGCGCGCGCGAGCCCCCTCGATGTCGAGGTACTCGGTGGCTCCGGACACGCGCCGGCCCACCTCGGAGAGCTGGTCGGAGAAGTCCCGCACGGCCGGTCAGGGTACCGCTCCCCGCCTCCCGCCCTACGACCCACGGCTCCTCGGCGGCGACCGTGGCTGTCACACCCTCGTCGTACGCTTGCACGAACACCAGTTCGTAACACGAGGAGGTCGGCGTGATGGATGCAGCGGTCGAAACGGCTCTGGCAGAGGTGCCGTTGGAGCGCCTGGAAGCTGAGATCACCGAGCTGGCGGCCCACCTGGCGGCGGCCGAGTGCCGCTGGCTGCTGCTGATCGGCGAGTTCGACCGGCGAGAGGGCTACTCGGAGTGGGGGTGCCGATCCACCGCGCACTGGCTGTCGTGGCGGTGTGGGCTGTCGCTGCGAGCCGGGTACGAGCGCGTCCGGGTGGCGCGGGCGCTCGACACGCTGCCCGCCATCACGGAGGCGTTCGCCACCGCCCGGCTCTCGTATTCGAAGGTGCGCGCGCTGACGAAGATCGCCACCCCGGAGACCGAGAAGGACTGGGTCGACGTGGCCCTCCACGCCACCGCCGCCCAGGTCGAACGCCTGGTGTCGGGATGCGAGGCCAGCGACCGGGACGCGGCGCGCATCCACCACGAACGCGGCCTGCGAATCGTCCGTCACGACGACGGGTCCGGGACCATCGTCGTCGACCTGCCACCCGAGAAGATGGCCGTCGTCGAAGCGGCCCTCCAGGCCGAGGCCGAGAGCATGGCCATCGACGACTTCGTGGCCGAGGTCGACGAGTGCTCCGCGGAGCACACTTCCGATCCCTCCGACGTCTGGACCGCCCGCCTCGCCGACGCCCTCGTCCGGATGGCCGAACGCGCCCTCGACCCCCACGCACCCGAGCGGTCGTTCTCCGAACGGTTCCTCGTCAACGTCCACGTCGACGCCGCCACCGGCGAAGGCGAGATCGAGCGTGGCGGCGTGCTCTCCCCCGACACCGTCGGCCGACTCCTCTGCGACGCCCCAATCGTCGCCATCGCCGAAATCGAGGGAACACCGGTCCACGCCGGAACCAAGACCCAGACCATCCCCCGAGCCATGCGCCGCGCCCTCAAGGCCCGCGACCGCGGCTGCCGCTTCCCCGGCTGCACCAACACCCGTTGGGTCGACGCCCACCACATCGTCTGGCAGTCGAAGGGCGGGCCCACCGAACTCTGGAACCTCGTCCTGCTCTGCCGCTTCCACCACACCTCGATCCACCACCGCGGGTTCACCATCGAGATCACCGCCGACGGGCTGCGCTTCTTCCGCCCCGACGGCACCGAACTCCACCCCGCACCCAGCCTCCCGGGCGCCGTCGACGCCCACCTCTCGGCGGTCAAGACCCGGTGGAACTGAAGTGCTGGTAGTCCTTCGACGACGACCAGTTGCCGCCCCAGTGCCAGCCGTGGGCGGCGAAGGCCTGCACGACGGGGCCACCGGCGAGGATCTTGCCGGGCGCCGGGCGGGAACGTTCGAGGTGGGTCCGACCGGCGTCGGGTGACACCGTCGAACCCCGCACGTACGGGTTCTGCACCGGGTTCACGTCGATGGCCAGGCCGTAGGCGTGCTGCGACCACCTCGACGTGCCGGCGACGGTCCGGCAGTTGAAGGCGCTGGTGTTGTTGGCGTCCATCGACGCGTCGTCGCTGCCGCCGTAGGCGTCGACGGGCACCATCCGCTCGATCGGGAACCCGACGTCGTACAACCGCTGCATGACGGCCCGGATCCGCTCGACGTGGTCGGCGTGCACGACAAGCTCGCCGGTGCGGACGGCGCCGTCGAACCCCCAGTGCGACACCGTGAGGCTTCGCAGGTGTTCGGGCGGCACGGGACAGCCCGCCCGCCACGATGCCCCGAGATCGCCGGCCGTGACGGCCGCCACCGAGGAGCGGAACGGCGGCGCCGGCCGGGCGACCACGGCGCCGTTCTCGAGCAGGATCCAGTAGCCCGTCCCGTCCGGTGGGGCGGAGAAGCCGACGGCGCGCACACCGGCGGCCGCCCCCGTGGCGTCACCCCGGAAGCGGGCAGTCCCGAAGGCGTGGACACCGCCGTCGCTGGTGGCGATCCAGTACCCCGAGCCGTCCGGGGTCGCCCCCATCCCGACCGCCTCACCCGCCACCCCGCGCTGCGGGAGCGAGCCGAGGAAGGGCGCCCCCCCGAACGTGAACACGCCACCTCGGTCGTCGAGCACCCAGTATCCGTCGTCGGTGGGAACCGGCACGAGGGCGACGATGCGAGCGGGGCCGATGCGGTGCCCAGCCTGGCGCAGCCCCGGGACCGAGCCGTGGAACCGGGCGTCGCCGAAGGCGAAGACTCCCCCGTGT
>DATLFW010000097.1:0-5530 GCA_035540775.1 Acidimicrobiia bacterium | reverse complement strand
GCGTGGTTCCACACCTGGTCGGTGTGGGTCTCGCCCGGCCCGTCGTAACACCCGTCCCCGTCGGCGTCGTCGAAGGGCTCGCCCCAGACGCCGGTGACGGGGTTGACGGCGAAGTACTCAGCCCATTCGGCGGGCGGCGCGCCGTGCGGCGTGATCGTGCGGACGCCGAATCCGACGGCAACGGGACCAGCGGGCGGAGGTCCGTTGCCGGGACCCTTCGGGCCGGCCTGGGCCGAGGCCCCGGCGATGGTGAGCGCGGTCAGACCGACGACCGCGACGACGAGCGCGCGCGTTCTGTCCCCCAGCATGTGGGGAGGTTCGCACTCCCAGCCCGATTCTCCTGCTTCGTCCGCTCGTTCGGCTGTTGTTGGGCGCCATGGCGCCCAACAACAGCCACAACGACGACGGTCAGGCGGTGTCGGGGACCCAGTTGCCGTGGAAGCCGAACGGCACGCGTTGCGGCAGGTGGACGACGGCGACCGGGTCGCCGCCGAAGTCCTGGGCGTGGAGGATGACGAGGTCGGAGCGGTCGCTGGCCCGGTCGTGCACGAACGAGATCAGCCACCCGTCGTCCTCGAGCGCATCGGCAGACCGGGGGACGAAGACCATTTCCCCCGTCGCCCTCCCCGGCCCGAAGTCACGAACCTCGGTACGACCCGACGCCAGGTCGTACTTGATCGCCGCGCCGTGGCCGAACCCGGTACCGAAATCGAGGGCGGCCGAGTAGGCGTAGCGGTGGCGTCGACCCAGAATCCGCTCGTCGTGCCTCGGAAACTCCTGCGCCCGGTCGTCGAGGGTCTCCTCGATCACCTTGTCGGCAGCGGGGTCGATCGTCCAGCGCTCGAGTCGCGTCGGCCCCTCGCTCGGTCCGGTGTGGTCGGTGTCGAAGATCCGAGGCCAGCGCACGTGGTCGAGCACGACCTTGCCGTCCGGAGTGTCGTAGGCGTTGAGGGGATGGAACACGTAACACGGCTCCACTTCGAACCAGCGAACGTCCTCGGCCTGCCCCTCCCGGGGGATGAGCCCGACCCGGGCGCCGTAGTCGGGGTTCCACCGGTACGGCAGGCTCGCCCCGGCCATCGCCGCTTCGAGGTCGAACGTGCACGGAAGGTCGTAGAGGACGGCGTACGTCTCGGTGATCGCCGTGTCGTGCACCATCGGGCTTCCGGGGACGGGCACGTCGACGGAATGGCGGACCTTCCCGTCGGTACCCACGATCAGATATCGCAGCTTCTCGCCCCACGCCCAGAAGTACGTCACGACGTGGAGTTCCCCGGTGATCGGGTCACGCTTCGGGTGCGCGCTGAACGGGTGCTCGAGGGTTCCCTGGAAGTCGGTCGGGCCGACCGTGTCGAGGTCGTAGGTCAGTTCGATCGGCGGTGCTCCCGCCTCGACGATGGCGAGGGTCGTCCCGGCATGACCGATCACGTTGGTGTTGGAGGCGAAGATCCGGACGTCGTCGCCGTACGGCGAGGGGGGCGCCTCCTCGCCGAGCGCCTCCGCCACCTCGGGGCTACGCACCCACCGATTGCGGTACCACTCGGCCTTCCCGTCGCGCAGTCGCACGCCGTGGACCATCCCGGTGCCAGTGAACCAGTGGTATGTCGACGGGTCGACGGCGCCGATCGGGTTGGGCCCGTTGCGGAGGTACCGCCCGACGAGATCTTCGGGAATCGTTCCCGTCACGGTCAGGTCGGTCGCGGTCACCTCCTCGGTCACGGGCGCGAAGTTGTCGGTCAGCCAACGGCTCTCGGTCGGGCTCATGGTCAGTCCTTTCGACGGGCGGAAACGGCAGTTCGGGTCTTCACCGGAAGGTCGAGAACACGGAGTGCGGCGGCGACGACGTCGTCGAGACGAGGCGTCGCGCCGGCGAGGACGACGGCGCTTTGCATGGTGCCGGGCAGCCACAGCGACGCCAGCCCGTGGGCCGTCGACCAGACGACCGCGGCCAGTTCGCCCCGGTGCTCCTCGGGGCGCCACCCGGCCGACTGCGCACCGTCGACGAGATCGACGAGCTGGAGGAAGGCGTCGGCGCCGGCGGTCAGCAACTCCTCGTCCTGGGCGGCGTGCCGTTCGTGCCGGAACATGAGCTCGAACACCCCGGGGCTCGACATGGCGAACCGCACGTACCCGCGCGCCGCCGCCGCGAGCCGCTCGCGCTCGGTCGCTTCCTCCCCCACCTCGTCGACGGCGTCGGCCACGAACGCGTACAGCTCGCGAAAGCCCTGGGCGGCGGCCGCCCCCAGGAGGTGGTCGACGCCCGCGAAGTGACGGAGCGGGGCCCCGTGCGACACCCCGGCGCGGCGAGCGATCGCCCGAAGACTCAGGCCGTCGAGTCCGTGCTCGTCGAGATGCTCCCGGGCGGCGGCAACGAGCCGGTCGCGCGGCGTGTGGCGCGTCGAGGTCACGTTGACAGTGTCTACAACAACGTAGACAGTGTCAACACCGCCCTCGCCCGGTCACGCGCGGCGCGCCATGAAGGCATAGCCGTACACCTCGTACGCCCGCGCCTTGTCCTCCCCACTTGCACCGCCGAACGTGTCGACCGGTGGCCCAATCCGGACGTCGACGAAACCGGCTTCCTCGAGCATCTTCTGCCAGCCCGCACGGGGCAGCCCGCCGGCAATTCAGCCAGTCCAGAGATCGATGTCGCGTAACGCTTCCGGCGGCACGGGGCGACCGTTGGCGATGTCGGCGAACTGGAGCCACCCGCCCGGGCGCAGGACACGACGGATCTCATCGAACACTGCCCGCTTGTCGGCGCACAGGTTGATCACGCCGTTGGAGACCACGACGTCCGCCCAGCCGTCGTCGATCGGCATCGTCTCGGCCAAGCCGTCACGGAACTCGACGTGGTCGAAGCCGAGTTCGGCTGCCGTGCTCCTCGCCTTCTCCAGCATCTCGTCGGTCATGTCGATCCCGACCACCCGGCCGGAGTCGCCGACCTGCGACGCAGCAATGAAGCTGTCGAACCCGGCACCCGATCCCACGTCGACGACCCGATCGCCGTACTCGAGTGAGCGGAGCGAGAACGGGTTGCCGACGCCGGCGAACGACTCCACGGCGCGGTCGGGCAGTGCGTCGACGACATCCATGTCGTAGTCCAGGCGCTTCGCCAACGGTCGCCCGGTATGGAAGTGGAACGACCTGTGCGGTTGGGCGGCGACCTCTCGGTACTTGATGCGCACCTGCTCGCGCAGGGCGTCAGGGTCGACGAGAAGGTCAGTCATGGTCGCCTCCGTTCCCGGCCGCCACCGGCAGGCCGGCTCGCTTCCATTCGGGGAATCCGTCGATCAGCCGCCGGGCCACGAAGCCCCGTCGGCTCAACTCGCGCACGGCGTCGTCGGCGTAGACGCAGAACGGCCCACGGCAGTAGGCGACGATCTCCATGCCCTCGGGGAGGGCTCGGAGCGTCCGTCGGAGCTTGCCGACGGGCACCGAGCGGGCGCCTGCGATGTGCCCGGCGCGGTACTCGGCTTCCGGTCTGACGTCGAGCAGCACGACCTCGCGGCGCTTCAAGCGAGCGAGCAGCTCTTCACGCTCGACGACTTCGACGCTGTCGCGATCGCCCAGGTAGGCGCCTGCCAACCGCTCGAGGCCGGCGACGTGGTCGACAGCCACGTCTCGCAACGCCGCCCACAGCTCGGCGACCCGCTCGCTGGCGAGCGAGTAGTAGATGCGTGTGCCGTCACGACGGGTTGTGAGCAGACCGGCCCGGGCCATCGCGCGGAGATGGTGCGACGTGTTCGCCATCGTCTGCCCGATCTCGCCGGCGATCTCCTCGACCGATCGCTCGCCCTGAGCGAGCAGGTCGACGATCTCGGCGCGGCGGCCGCTGGCGAGCGCCTTCGCCACCCCGGCGAAGCCCTCGAACAACGCGTCTTTCGCAGTCCGGTCTCCCACGACGGCCATGGTCGACGACGGGACGGCCTTTGTCAAGTATTCAAGTGATCACTTGACAACCGTGGTACGCCTGGGCAAAGTAGGCGCCATGCGAACACAGGAACTCACGTCTCTCCTCCGGGATCCCACGCTCACTTGGACGCAGCGCCGGACGCGGCTGCAGGGGTGGCGCGGTCATGACGCGGCGTGTGCCGACGGAGCCGTGGCCGCACAGCGCATCGGGCCGGCCGTCTGCGCTGTCGGCGCCTTCACCGGCGCCATCGCGGAATCCCCGCTGGTCCTGGCGCTCTTTGCGGCCAGCGCTCTGGTGGGCGTCTTCGCTCCCAACCACCCCTTCGAGGCCGTGTACAACGCCTGGGCCTCGCACCGGGGTCGCCCGGCGCTACCGCCGAACCGGGCGGCCCGCCGCCTCGGTTGTGCCATCGGCGTGGTGTTCCTGGGCGGTGCGGCCTTCGCCTACGCGGCCGGTGCGGCGACGCTCGGCTTCGTGCTCGCCATGGTGCTCGGCGCGACCGCCGCCTTCGTCGCGACCACCGCCATCTGCGTGCCGTCGATGCTCTTCACGCTCGTGTGGGGCAGCGAACGGGCGACGGCCCCGACGCTCGTTGCCGCGGCGACACCGACTCACGGGACGCGGCGGCAACGGGCGTGAGCGGCGTCCGCCCACTCGGGCTCGTCGACGAGGGTCTCGGCAACTCCTCGTACCTGGTCGACCTCGGCGACGGCCGAGCCCTCGTCGTCGACCCGGCCCGCCACCCTCGGCCCTACCTCGCAGCCGCGGAACGGGCTGGCCTCGACATCGCGTTCGCGGTCGAGACGCATCTCCACGCCGACTTCGTCTCGGGGACGCGTGAGCTCGGGGCTCTCGGGGCCTCCGTCCTCGTTCCCAGCGGCGGCGGGCACCAGTTCGCAGCACAAGGCCTCCGGGACGGCGACGAGGTCGACCTCGGCGGCCTCACCCTGCGGGCACTCGCCACGCCGGGGCACACGCCCGAACACCTCGCCTACCTGCTGCTTGACGGGTCGAAACCGGTCGGGCTGTTCTCGGGCGGATCGCTGCTCGTCGACTCCGTCGCTCGCACTGACCTCGTCCACCCCGACGAGACCGAAGCGCTCACGCGGGCACTGTGGCGGTCGATCCAGGAGCGGATCCTGACGCTCCCGGACGACGTGCCCGTCTACCCGACACACGGGGCGGGGTCGTTCTGCTCCACCCCGGCGAGCGGCGAGCGGACGACCACCATCGGGAGAGAGCGGCGAGCGAATCCGCTGCTGGCGGCACCCGACGAGGACACCTTCGTCGCCCGCCTGCTCGGTGGACTCGGCAGCTACCCGCCGTACTTTCTCCGCCTCCGAGAAGTCAACCGTCGGGGGCCGAACGTTTTCGGGCCCGGAGACCCGGTGTTGGCGGCGCTGCGGGTCGACGACGTCGCCCGGCTGCAGGCCGGCGGCGCGTGGGTCGTCGACGCCCGGCCGGTCGACGCCTTCGCACGCGGCCACGTCCCCGGCTCGGTCTCGATCGCCCTGCGGCCGCAGTTCGCCAGCTGGCTCGGCTGGATCGTCCCCGCCGACACCCCTGTCGTCGTCGTGCTCGACGAGGGGCAGGACCGAGCGGAACTCGTACGCC